>MWBW01000007.1 GCA_002069725.1 Firmicutes bacterium ADurb.Bin248
CCCCACCGCCGTGAAGCTTTCGATCAAAGATGCGAACCGCTGCGAATACGTCCTCATAAACGGCGCGGAATGCGAGCCGTACGTCACATCCGACATGCGCACCATGCTCGACGACGGGGATATGGTCTGGGAGGGCGTCCTTCTGATCAAGCGGTACTTCCCCCGCGCGCGGATCATCATCGGCATCGAGGACAACAAGCCCGAGTGCGTGGAGAGCTTTCGCGGGAGATGCGAAACCGAAAGCGGCGTCGAGGTCGCGGCGCTGCGCACGCGCTATCCCCAGGGCGGTGAAAAAATGCTGATCCACGCGACGACAGGGCGCGTCGTGCCGGAGGATAAGCTGCCCATAGACGCGGGCGTGCTCGTGCTCAACTGCACGACGCTCGCCGTACTCGCGCGCTATATCAAAACGGGCGTTCCGCTCGTGGAAAAGTGCGTCACGGTGGACGGGCCCGCCGTGCGCGAGCCGCGCAACGTCATTTCGCCCATCGGCACGCCCGTAAGCGCCCTGTTCGATTTCTGCGGCGGATTCGTATCCGAGCCGAAGAAGGTTCTCTTCGGCGGGCCGATGATGGGCGTCGCGGTCGCGGACCTGGACGCGCCGGTCATGAAGAACGTCAACGCCGTGCTCGCCTTCGCCGAACGGGACGCCGAGCTTCCCGCGCAGACGGCATGCATCCGCTGCGGCCGCTGCGTGGAGATCTGCCCCATGGACCTCTCGCCCGTGCAGATCGAAATCGCCTACCAGCTCGGGCGCGCGGAGCTGCTCGAGAAGCATAAGGTCAATTTGTGCATCGAGTGCGGCAACTGCGCCTACGTGTGCCCGGCGCACCGCCGCCTCGTGCAGGTGATGAAATTGAGCAAGCCGCTGCTTAAAAAATACCGCGACGAGAAAAAAGCCGCCGAAAAGGAGGCAAGCCGGACATGAACCGACTCAACGTTTCCGTATCGCCCCACATCCACGAAGGGAGCAGCACGGCCACGATCATGCGCGACGTCCTCATCGCCCTGCTTCCCGCGCTCATCGCATCCGTGCTGATTTTCGGGTATCGCGCGGCGCTCGTCACCGCCGTCTGCGTCGCCTCGTGCGTGCTCTCGGAGTGGCTGTTTGAAAAGGCGCTCAAGCGCCCCTCCACCATAGGCGACCTTTCCGCCTGCGTCACGGGCATGCTGCTCGCCTTCAGCCTGCCCGCGGGCATCCCGCTCTGGCAGGCGGCGCTCGGCAGCGTAGTCGCCATCATCGTAATCAAGCAGCTCTTCGGCGGCATCGGCCGCAATTTCGCCAACCCAGCCGTCACGGCCCGCATCGTGATGTTCCTGGCGTTTTCCGGCACGATGTCCGCGTGGACTTTCCCGGAAGGGCTGTTCCCCGCGGTCAACGCCGTGTCCTCCGCGACCGCGGACGGCATGTCCGCCGCGACCTCCGTCGTGGACGGCATATCCTCCGCGACCCCGCTGGCCGCGCTCTCCTCCGGGGCTGCCGGCGCGACGCTTCCCTCGCTGCCCGACATGCTGCTCGGCCTTCGCGCGGGCTGCATCGGGGAGACCAGCGCCGTCGCGCTCATCCTTGGCGGAGTTTACCTGCTCGCGCGGCGGATCATTTCCTGGCACGCGCCCGCGGCCTTCATCGGCGTCGTGCTCGCGCTCTCGCTGGCGCTCGGTTACGACGCGCCGTATCAACTGCTCTCCGGCGGGCTTCTTTTAGGCGCGATCTTTATGGCGACGGATTATTCCACCACGCCCATAACGAAAACCGGCAAGCTCGTCTTCGGCGCGGGCTGCGGGCTCATCACCGCGCTCATCCGATTCTACGGAAGCTATCCGGAGGGCGTTTCCTTCGCGATACTGCTGATGAACATCGCGACGCCCTACATCGACAGAGGGTTTGTACGCAAGCCCATCGGAGGTAAAGCCGCATGAACGGGAACAGACGGGATATCGTGAAACCCATCGTCGTGCTGACGCTCATCTGCCTTGTCGTGTCGGCGGCGCTCGCCTTCACCAACAGCCTGACGAAGCCGGTGATCGACGAAGCCGCGGCGAAACGCTCGGACGAGATCCGCCTCGCCGTCATGCCCGAAGCAGACGCATTCGAGCAGATCGAAGTTCCCGGCATGCCCGAAACCGTAAGCGCGGCTTACCGCGCAAAGAACGGCGCGGGCTACGTTTTCAACGTGGTGGGCCGCGGCTACGGCGGGGATATGCAGATCATCTGCGGCATCGGGCCGGACGGGAGGATCACCGCATGCATGACGCTCTCCCATTCCGAAACCGAAGGGGTCGGCTCCAAAACCGCCGAGGAGGAATACCGCGGCCAGTATGCGGGCAAGGACGCGAGCCTCGAGGGCGTGGAGGCCATATCGCGCGCGACGGTTTCATCCGAAGCGTATGAAAAGGCCATCCGGGACGTATTCGAAGCGTATGAAGCAGCAAAGGAGGCAGGCCGGTGAACGCAAGACTTAAAACCCTGTTGAACGGCATATTGAAGGAGAACCCCGTGCTCGTGCTGGTGCTGGGCACCTGCCCGTCGCTGGCGATCTCCACGCAGGCGTCCAGCGCGCTGGGCATGGGCATCGCCGCGACGCTCGTGCTGCTCGGCTCCAACATGGCCATTTCCGCGCTGCGCAACGTCATACCGGACAAGGTGCGCATACCCTGCTACGTCATACTGATCGCGGGTTTCGTGACGATGACCGAGATGATCGTCGAAGCGTACGCGTACGAACTCTATAAGGCGCTGGGCATCTATCTGCCGCTGATCGTCGTCAACTGCATCATACTCGGGCGCGCCGAAATGTACGCCAACAAAAACGGGGTCGTCGACAGCGCGCTCGACGCGATCGGCATGGGGCTCGGCTTCACGCTGACGCTGCTGGTCATGGCCTCCCTCCGCGAGGTGTTCGGCAGCGGGACATGGTTCGGCATGGAGATTCCCGTGCTCGCCGACAATCCCATATCGATACTCACCATGGCGCCCGGCGGCTTCTTCGTGTTCGGCTGCCTGATCGCCCTGGTCAACAAAATCATGAAGGGACAGGCGCTCAAAGGGGCGCGGGCGGGCTGCGCCGCCTGTCCGTCCTGTTCCGACTGCCCGAACGCGAATGAAGCCCAAGGAGGTGGCGCGGCATGATCGATTACAGAGGGCTTGTCGTTATCCTGGTCGGCGCGGTGTTCGTCAACAACTACGTTCTCCAGCGTTTTCTGGGCATCTGCCCGTTCCTGGGCGTTTCGAAGCAACTGAGCAGCGCCACGGGCATGAGCCTCGCCGTCATATTCGTCATGATGCTTTCGACCGCCGTGACCTGGCCGATACAGACCTACCTGCTGGAGCGGTTCGGGATCGGGTATCTGCAGACGATCGTGTTCATACTCGTGATCGCCGCTCTGGTGCAGCTCGTCGAAATCGCGCTTAAAAAATACGTGCCCGCGCTGTATCGGGCGCTGGGCATCTATCTGCCGCTGATTACGACCAATTGCGCGGTGCTGGGCGTGACCATATCCAACATCGACGCCGGATACGGCTTTTTGCAGTCCATAATCAACGCGCTCGGCTCCGGATTGGGCTTCTTCCTCGCGATGGTGCTCTTCTCCGGCGTGCGCTCGCGCATGGAGGAGGCGGACCCTCCGGAAGCGTTTGCCGGACTCCCGCTGACGCTGACGGCGGCCGCCATCGTGTCGCTGGCTTTCTTCGGCTTCACCGGCGTCATCGAGAACCTGTTCGGATAAGGAGGACGCGATGAATCCGATTTTGATTTCCGTGATTTGTGTGACCGGCATAGGCGTGCTGTGCGCCGTCATATTGGTCATCGCCTCGAAGGTGATGAGCGTCAAAACCGACGAGCGCCTTCCCGAGATACGCGAGATCCTCCCCGGCGCGAACTGCGGCGCGTGCGGCTTCGCGGGCTGCGACGGATACGCCGCGGCCCTGATCGAGGGAAACGTACGGACGAACCTCTGCACGCCGGGAGGCGACGCGACGGCGCTCCGCCTGAGCGAAAAGCTGGGGCTCGCGTATGAGGACGTCGTCGAGAAGGTTGCCTTCGTCCGCTGCGGCGGGGACAGCCGCGCGGCTTTGGACATGGTTGAATACCAGGGCATAGAGACCTGCGCCGCCGCGGCGTTGCTGCACGGCGGCCAGAAGCTCTGCCCGAGCGCGTGCCTCGGCTTCGGCGATTGCGCGCGGGCCTGCCCGTACGGGGCGATCCGCGTCGAGGACGGCCTCGCGCGCGTGATACCCGCCCGGTGCACGGGCTGCGGCCTTTGCGTTTCCGCCTGCCCCAAGGGGATCATCGCCACGATGCCGGACGAGGTGCGCGTCGCCGTCGCCTGTTCCAGCCACCAGAAGGGCGCGGCCGTGCGCCGCGCGTGCGCGGCCGGCTGCATCGCCTGCCGCCGCTGCGAAAAGGAATGCCCCGAGGGCGCCATCCGGATGGAGAACGAGCTGGCCGTCATCGACTACGACAAATGCACGGGCTGCGGGCGCTGCGTCGAGGTGTGCCCCACACGCTGCATCCATGCGGGCGATTTTCGCGGCGCGAGCAAGCGGCGGAGCCGCGCCTGAAGCGATTGATGAACCCGCCCCGGAAGCCTTCTTCCGGGGCGGATTTGTTTTATGATCATTTTTCTTATGTCACTCCCCCGCGGCAAGAACGGCTTCGAGCCGCAGCTCCTGCGCGCCGAAGCGCGGCGAGTCGAGCGTGACGCGGATCTCGCCCGCGCCCTCGGATCTGATCCAGAACGCGGCCGAGCCGCCCGCGAGCGCGAGCGCGTCCGGGCCGATGAGCCTTCCCGCGCCGGAAACGCCGATCCGGACGGCTTCGTTTGAAAAAGGCATGACATTCCCAAGAGTATCCACATGCTCGAGCACCACGCGGCACACGTCGTAGGTATCCCCTTCAATGAGTAGCCGGCTGTCCGGCGTGACGCGAAGCCCGGCGGACGCCGCGGGGCCTCGTTTTGCGCGCGCGACGAGCCGGTCCCCGATATACCCCTCGAACGTATACTCGGTCGACTCCGTGCCCCAGCCCGCGACGTAGCGCGTGAACAGATCGACCGCGTTTTGATAGGGGAGGCGGTGCTTGAGCATGGCGTACGCCATCGAGAGCTTATAGCGCAGCGGCAGCGACTTGTCGCCGTAGCGCGCGACCGCCGAAAAGATGCGCTTGACGCGTTCCGCGTCGCGCTTATTGAGGCCCTCGTTGCGCGCGAGCCGGTCGCCGATGAAGTCCGCGATGGCGACGGGCGGATGCGGGAGGTTCGGGAACGCCGCGCGGTCCGGAAAATAAGCGCCGACATATTCCCCGTTGCGATAGAGCCTGACGCTATCGCAGTTCGTGAAAACATAGACGCGCTCGAGCATAGAGCCTGCGCGCTCCCCCGGGCTCATGGCGGAGGCGACCTCCATGACCGGTATTTCGTCCTGCTGCGAGCGATAGGCCGCGGCGGCCTCCTTGGGCAGGCGGAACATATCCATCACGCCGTGATAGCAGATCCTGTCGCCGCTGCCGAAATCCTTGTGCGTGTTGTAATCGCACATGCACCAGCCCGCCGCGCCCGAAATGCCGGGCGTGCCGTACGCGCGCTCGAGCACGCGAAGGTGACGGAGCGCGTGCTCCACGCGCTTCTGCTCGCAGTCGAACTTCTTGGTCGGGAACATATGGCCGTTGTGCTCGGTCACGAGGTACGGCGCGCGCGATTTTGTGACCTCCCCCGGCTTCTTGAGCGGTTCGTTGCGCCCGCTGTGCACGAAGTCGTTGTATGTGTAAACATCCTCGAGAAGGCGGCTGCCTTCGAAGTTGCGCACGCCGCCGGTCTGGCGCGTGCCGTCGAGCCGCCGCGCAAGCGCGTTGGTCGCGGCGTAAAAACCGTCGTCGTCCTGCGATTCGTTGATGCGCGTCCCCCAGAGCACGATCGAGGGATGGTTCCAGTCCCGCTCGATCATCTCCTCGAGCGCGCGCAACGCATTTTGCTTCCACGTTTCATCGCCGATGTGCTGCCAGCCGGGCAGCTCCTCGAACACCATCAGGCCGATTTCGTCGCAGCGGTCAAGGAAATGGCGGGATTGCGGATAGTGCGAAGTCCGCACGAAGTTGAGCCCGAGATCGTACCTGAGCAGTTCCGCGTCGCGCGCCTGGGCGGTTTTGGGCATGGCGTTGCCGACGTAGGGAAAGCTCTGGTGGCGGTTCAGGCCGCGCAGCTTGATCTTCTCCCCGTTGAGATAGAAGCCCTCGGGCGCGAAGCGCGCCTCGCGAAAGCCGAAGCGGACCGCGGTTTCGTCGAGCAGATCATTCCCGCAGATTAGTTCCAGTCCGAGCGTATAGAGGTTCGGAGCGTTCAGATCCCATATGGCGACGTTTTCCGCGCCGAACGCGGCGCTCGCCTGTTGCCTGGCTTCGCCCGTGAGCGTCAGCGGCTGCTCGAAGCGCGCCGCGACGCCGTCGGTCCCCGCGAGCGTGAAGCGCATGCGCGCGTCCCGCCGGACGCCCGCGGCGTTGTCGATCACGACGTCCGCCTCGACCCGCCAGCCTTCGCCGCTTCGCCGCGTTTTCACGCGAAGCTTGTCCGCGAAAACCGCGCCGGTCTGTTCGAGCCAAACCTCGCGGTAGACGCCGCCGTAGGTCAAATAGTCCACGACGTAGCCGAACGGCGGTATGTCCGCGCGCTCTCTTGAGTCCACGACGACCGCGAGGGCGTTGTCCCCCGCGCGGATTTTACCGGTCAGCTCGCAGAAAAACGGCGTATAGCCCCCGAGATGCTCGCAGAGGAATTCGCCGTTGAAATAGACGCGCGCCGCGGCCATGACGCCCTCGAAGCGCAGGAACACGCACCCGTCCGGCGGCTCGCTGTAATACAGATGTCTTCGATAGCAGCTCACGAACTGATAATCGCGCTCGTCGAAGTTGTTGTATGCAAGCTCTCTGTTCGTGTGCGGCAGGCGCACGGGCGCGAAGCCCGTTTCGTCGGCCGCGCCGCTCTCCAGCCCGTCGCGGTACTCCGGCGAATAGAGCCAGCCGTCGTTGATCGGCCGCACCGTTCTCGCTGCCGACACTTCTTTAGTCCGAAATGCCGCGCGCGCGTCATGGTAAATACGCTCCCGCGTGTTCTGATCGTCCATGCCGTTTCCCCCGCCTTCCCGCACCGCACGGCACATCCGTCGGGTTCCGTCGCGCGGTTCTTTTTACCAAATAAGTATATCACAGGCGGATCGGGGAAGCGAGCGATTCTCCTCGCCGCGCCGTTCCGCCGGCGGATTCCGATGATCTTTACTGACGAAAATCGGATGATCGGGATACCGAATAAGCGGGAGATCAATCAGACTTGATGCGTTTATTTTTCCTCAACATCCAGCGCCTGCCGCATCAGCACGGAGGCGAGGCCGCCGGCGCGGCTCCAGACGAGCTCGTCGAAGCGCGCGTCGTCATGGGGCAGCGAGCCGTTGCCGACCGGCGTAAGCTCGATGCAGAAGCCGGGCTTCAGATATTCTTGCCGGAACCAGTTTTCAAAGCCCGCCCCGTAGACGGCGGGATCACCGGAAACCTCCATGAGCGCGTAGCCGGTCACCTCGGAGATGGATTGCGCGATGGGCGCGGCGGCCTCTATGGCGTCCTCGGTGCCGCTGTCCGCCCAATAGACGACCTCGCCCTTTGTATGGAAAGAGGCGGCGAGCGCGAACGCGTTTTCCTCGCACAGCCGCATGACGGCCTGCACCTCGGGCTCGGTGGCGGGCGCCGTGCCCTTGTACATTTCGGAACTGGGCACATCCGTATTGCTGGCTTTTTCCTCCCAATGGCAGGGATACTGCCGGTTGAGGTCCACGCCGTTGATGTTGGCCTTCCACTCGGCGTAGGTTTCCTTGAGCATGCGCATGCCTTTGACGCGCTCCGGGTCCGCGGCGGCGTCCGGGCCGTTTTGCACGAGATTCACGCCGTCCGGATTGACCATGGGGAGTATATAGAGCGTCACGGAATCCAACAGGTTCGCGCCGCCCTGCCCGTCCCCGCGCACATAGGCGCGGGCGTACTCGTCTGCGGTTTCCATCAAAAAGGCGCTGGTGATATATTCGCGCGCGTGGTGCGCGCCAAGCAGCAGCACCTTCACATCCCCGCGTCCCAGCTTGAGGAGCGTGAGCGCGCGCCCTTCCACGGACTGCCCCGCGGAGGTGACCTCGATCAGCCCGGGGTACGCCGCGGCAAGCTCGTCCGCGTCGGCGACGAGCATTTCGTAGGTGTAGGTTTGGTTGGGCTCAACGAGGCTTATATGCTCCATCTCGCTCCCGGCGGGTTGCTCCGCAGTGGGGAGTATTGTGTTTTCCGCCACGTCGATCGGCGCAGGCGGCGTTCGCGCGCAGGCGGAGAGCAGCAGGCAACCTAGCAAAAAAACGGATAACGCCCGCCTGGCGGCGTTCTTGATTCTCAACGTATTCATATCAAATAAACGCAGCGCGCGGCCCGTTCGTTCCATCCTTTTTTGTGCAAAACGCGCGGGCGGCGCTGGGCGCCGCCCGAAAGGATTCCCGGACGGCCCGCGCGGCATCCCGTTCTTTTCGCCGGCTCAGCTTCGGCGCGATTGCAGGCAATCCGCGACGATCAGCCCGCATTCGAGCTGGACGCCCACGAGATTCCTGATCGGGACCACCTGATAATTCATGTTTTCTTCGAGCAGGGACGTGATGTTCTTAAAGCCTTCCATCGATTTTTCGACGCCTTTTTCGAGGGCTTCGCGCTTCTTCAGGTCGTCCTCGCCCTTTTTCAGCATGAGGGCGAGCTCGCTCTCGTTGGCCCGCAGCAGCATGGCGTAGACGATGGCCTTATAGAATTTGGACACGAGCAGGTTGTCGAACTTCTCCGCGACGGTCGCGGGCTTATCGTATTTGGGATCGGCGTCCAGCCGCTTCCGCTCGGCGCCCGTATCTTCCTCGGTGTGGCGCGAGAAGGCTTCCACCGCCAGCAGGAAGTGATTGTCCCGCGAGAGGTATTCGTGAGACGCTTCGAGTATCGAGTGGATCTCCGCGTTCATGCGGATGTCGTCCTCCATACGCTGGAGCGCCGCCTGCTTGCGCGTGATGTCGGACGGGCTGCAGTCGTCGATGCGGGGATCGTAAAAATAAGGCAGCTCCGTGAGCAGGGTGAACGAGTTGTAGCGCTCTTTGGCGTAGCTCGCGCTGCAATCCCCGCCCGAGATGCTCTTGACGATCTCCTTCATGTCGCCGCTGCAGTATTTTTCCCTGAAGTCGTATTCCGCGCTGATGCCGAGGTTCGCGTAGATCGCCGTGGCGTATTCCTCGCACGCGGGGCTTTCCGGCTCGCCCCTGTGGAGCGGCACGCCGTATTTCTGGGGCACCTTGTGCAATTCGTCGAAAATCCCGGGCAGCGGCCATGTCATATACCAGTACGCGCCGCCGAAGCCCGCGTTGTGCAGCGAATAGATGAAGTGCGGCTTGATGTCGTCGATCAGCTTCATCATGGCCGCCGTTTCGGGGATGCTCTCGTGGAAATGCAGCTCCTTGTAATCTATCGGGAAAGTCCAGTCCACCTGCTCAAAACCGGCGGGCCTGAAGAAATTGCGCATGTAGTTGGTGATGGTGAAGGGGCCTTTGAACCAGTTTTCGTTCTTTTTGGCTCCGTCGGCATCCCAGGCTTTTACGATGTACCAGGTATAGTCCAGCGCGCGCCGAAGCTCCTCGTTTTGCGCAAGCTGCCAGGAAAAATACTCGAGAAGCATGGTGCCTATGGGTTCGTTCGGGTGCGGCAGGCCGAACATGAGCGCGTTTTTGCCGCCGTTTCCTATTTTCAGGCAATAGAGCGGGTGATTTTCCCGCGTTTTTCCGATCTCAAACAGGGATGCCACGTTGGGAAACCGGCGGGCGAGCTCTTTTGAGCTCTCGTCCATCTCATCGACCGTGAGGAATTGCCGGTAATCCGGGATGTCGTTAAGAAGCTGCTCAAACACTTTTTTCATACTATAACCGTCCTGTTGAATTGTTCGGCTCGAAAACCCGGGCGGGCGGCGTGCCCGCCCGGGTTCGGCAAAGGGAAATTGCGTTATTCGAAATGAGCGAAGGTGAACTCGCCCCAGCTGCCCACGCCCGCGTTCAGGCACGGGACGCCCACGAGGTTGGAAGGGAAGCAGACGTACTCCGCGTACGAGATGATGGGGATGATCGCCATCTCGTCGTGCATGATCTGCTGGACGCGGAAGTAGCGCTCCTGACGGTAAGTCTGGTCACCGTTGGCGTTGGCCTCGGCGAGAAGCTGATCGATCTCGGCGTTCGAGTACTTGCCGAGGTTCGACATACCCTCGCTGCCGATGCGGCTCGCGAGCGCAGAGGGATCGGGGCCCTGGAAGCCGCCCATGAGCGCCATGCAGAAGGTGCCGGGCGCGCCGGAAAGCTCGTTGACGGTCTGGTCCCACGCGAGGTATTCCTGCGCGTTGACGGTGAGCTCGATGCCGGCTTCCTTGCACGCGGCGGAGATCAGCTTTGCGACGTCGGGCGCGTTGTCGAGGTTGTAGACCTCGATCTGCAGCCCGCGCACATAGTAACCGTCCGCGTCCTTGGTGTAACCCGCGGCCTCGAGCGCGGCCACGGCGGCCTGGATGTCGTAATCGGGCGCGGCCGCGGCGGAGTTGGAGGCCCACTCGATGATGGATGGGTAGAAGTTATACTCGGGCGAACGCACGCCCGCGAAAACCTTGTTGTTGATGTCCGCGCGGTTGACGCAGTACGCGAGAGCCTGGCGCACGGCGAGCGGGGTTTCATAGCCTTCGCGGAAGTTGAACAGGATGTACATCGGCGAGGGGTAAACGTTCAGCACGGCCTGATAACCCTCGGCCTCGAGGCTGGCCACGTCGGTGTTGGGCACGGCCTCGCTGTAGTCGATCTCGCCGGTGCGCAGCGCCTGCAGGGCCGTTGTGTTGTCCGGAATGATCTTGAAGATCAGCTTGTCGAGCTGCACATCGGTTTCCCAGTAGTTCTCGTTCTTGGCAAGATCGATGCTCACCGCCGGGGCGTAGCTGACGAACTTGAACGGGCCGGTGCCGACGGGGGACTCGCTGGCGGGATTCTCGCTCCACGGCTGGCCGTTGTCAAACAGGTGCTTGGGCAGCACGAACGTGCCGTACCAGCCGCAGTAGCCCAGGATGCCCATATCCGGCGTCTTCATCACGAAAACGGCGGTGTTCTCGTCGGGGCACTCGACATGGTCGAGGTTCCTGAGAAGGTAGTTCGCGATCAGCGAGGAGTCCGCGGCGATGGTCTCGAACGTGTACTTCACATCCTCGGAGGTGAACTTCTCGCCGTCGTGCCAGTAGACGTTCTCGGCCAGATGGAAGGTGATCCGCAGGCCGTCGTCGCTGGTTTCCCAGGTCCTTGCAAGGTCCGGGATGATCTGCTTGCTGGCGTCGAGCTTCACAAGGCGGTTGTAGACGTTCTGCGCGACGGCGTAGTTGAAGTCGTCGCCCGTGGTGTTGGGATTGAGCGTCAGGGGATCGCCGAAAGACCGCACCACGACGATCTGCTCCTCGGCGGGAACGGGGGGCTGCGTAGCCGTATCGGGGGCGCCGGTTTTGTCGGGCACGCCGGTCGTTTCCGCGACGTTGCCCTCGCAAGCGGCAAGCAGCGACGCGGCCATGAGTACGGCCAGGATCAATGCAAGCGTTTTTTTCATTGCTTTTCCTCCATTGTGTTTATTTGATGCGCCCATGCGCAAGGTTCACGCTTTATGGCAGGCGACGCGGTGGTTGCCCGCGCGCGCCGCGGTTTCGGGATACTCCCGAAAGCATATCTCCTCCGCAACCGGACAGCGGTCCGCAAAGAAGCAGCCGGGGCCGGGATCGATCGGGGTCGGAGGCTCGCCGTCGATGCGGATCGGCTCAACCCGATCGGCGATGTCGATCGAGGCGCAGTTGGAGATCAGCGCCTTCGTATACGGGTGCAGCGGGCTTTCTATGATCGTCTGGGCCGCGCCGTATTCGACAATGCGGCCGAGGTACATCACGGCGATGTTGTCGGCGACGTGGCGCGTGAGCGCGATGTCATGGCTGATGAACACGACCGTCACCTTCTTCGAGGCGCTCTGTTCGAGCAGCATGTTGATGATATCCGCGCGCACCGAAACGTCGAGCATGGATACGGGCTCGTCCGCCACGATGACGGCGGGGTCCAGCGACATGGCGCGCAGTATCGCGATGCGCTGGAGCTGGCCGCCGGAGAGCTCGTGCGGGTAGCGCTTGAGGATATCCTCGGCGGGCCGCAGGTTGCCGGACTCGAGAAGCTCCGCGCAGCGCTCGTGGCGCGAAGCCCTGTCCGGGCAGATGCCGTGGTTTTTGAGCGGGCGGCTCAGGAGCTGCTCTATGGTATCCCGCGGGGTGAACGCATCGTACGGGTTCTGGAACACGATCTGCACGGTGCGGTAGAATTTCTTCGCATCCTGCTCGAGCATCTTGCCTGTCGAGACGCCGCCGATGAACACGTCTCCCGCGGTCGGCGTCTCAAGCCGCGTCAACAGCCGCGCGAGCGTGGATTTCCCGCAGCCCGACTCGCCGATGACGCCGAGCACCTCGCCCTGCGCCATGCCCACGCTCACGCCGTTGACGGCCTTGACAAGCTTGCGGCTCCCCTTGCCGCCAAGAAGCGTGCCGGAACCCTTGACGGGATAGAACTTCGATATATCCTTAATTTCGATGTAGTTGCCGCTCATTGCTTTTCCACCTCGATCAAATGGCACGACACGAAGTGGTCGTTGCCAAGGTCGGTCCGCGCAGGCGCGGCCGACTTGCATTTTTCCATCGCCTCGGGGCAGCGCGCCGCGAAGATGCAGCCCTCGTGCCGGGCGGCCATATCCGGCAGATATCCGGGGATGCTCTCGAGCACGACCCTTTGGCCCCGAAGCGGCGGGAACGCGGCGAGCAGCCCTTTCGTATACGGGTGGGCCGGGCGCGCGAGCACCTCCGAAACGTGCCCGGACTCGAGCAGCGAGCCCGCGTACATGACGGCGATCTTGTTGCACGAGCTCGACACCACCGAAATATCGTGCGTGATGATGATGCGGCTCGTTTTCAGCTCGCTCTCCATTTTCCGCAGCTCGCCGAGTATCTGTCCCTGCGTCACCACGTCGAGCGCGGTCGTGGCTTCGTCCATAATCAGCAGATCCGGCTCGTGCAGCAGGCTCACGGCGATCATCACGCGCTGGAGCATGCCGCCCGAAAGCTCGTGCGGGTAGAGCTTGTAGACGCGCTCGTTGAGGTTGACGAGGGCGAGCATCTTCGCCGCCTGCCCGTGCGCTTCCTTGCGGGTGGCGTTCGGCTCGTGGATGCGGTAGATGTCCTCGATCTGGTCGCCGATGCGGTGCACGGGGCTGAAGGAATTCATCGCCTTCTGGAAGACGACCGAAAGGTTTTTCCAGCGAAGCCTGTCGAGCTGTTCGTCCGATATATGCAGCAGATCCTGCCCGAGGAACCCGGCTTCGCCCTCGACGACGGTCTTTTTCCGGGGAAGCAGCCGCAAAAGCGCCATCGCCATGGTGGATTTTCCGGAGCCGCTCTCCCCCACGATGCCCATGGAGTCCCCCTGGTCGATCGAGAAGGAAGCGTTGCTTACCGCGTAAACGCACTTGTTTTTGTTCTTATAGGTGACGGACAGGTTCCTTACGTCGAGTACGCGCGCCATTTACCTTTCCCCCCTTTGCAGCTTCTGCGGGTTCAGTATGTGGTTGAGCCCGTCCCCGAGGAGATTGAAGACCAGCACCGTAAACACCACGGCCAGGCCCGCCAGGACTGAAACCCACGGCGCGTGGGTGATGTAGTTGCGGCCGTCGTTGATCATCTGCCCCCAGCTGATCACGTTCGGATCGCCGAGGCCCATGAAGGAGAGCGCGGCTTCCGTAAGCACCGCGTACGCCATGCTCATGGTCGTGTTGGAGATGACCGGATACATGCCGTTGGGGATGATGTACTTGAAAAGGATCTGGTTCTTGTTTTCGCCCATCGCGCGCGCGCCCGCGACGAACACGCGCTCCTTGAGCGAAAGCGTCTGCGCGCGCATGAGCTTGGCGTTGCGCGGCCATGTGGTGAGGCCGATGATGACCATCACGTTCGTGAGGCTGTTGCCGAAGAGCGCGACCACGAGCATGATGAGGAACAGGTCGGGTATCATCATGAAAATATTGATGATCTCCGAAATGACCATATCCGTCTTGCCGCCGAAAAAGCCCGCGACTCCGCCCACGAGAAGGCCTATGCTGCCCGAGATGAACGCCGCCACGACGGCCACCCACAGCGACGTGCGCGTGCCGTACACGAGCATGGACCAGATATCCTGCCCCATGTGGTTCGTGCCCAGCCAATGGCCGGGAGAGCCCGGCCTGGCGAGGCTGTCCGGTCCGTAAAAGTCGGCCGGATACTTCGTGATCAGCGGCGCGAACACGACGAGCAGCAGCAGTATCGCCACGCCGATCAGGCCCGCGAAAAACTGCCTGTCCTGCGTGATGTCCGAAAGGATTTTCAACAGTTTCTTCATGTTAATCCAACCAACCTTCGCGCGTTAGTAGCGGATCCTGGGATCGAGAACCGCGTAGATGATGTCGATGATGATCATGGTGACGCATACCGTGATCGACATAATCAGGTAGATGCCCATCAGCACGGGATAATCGCGCTGGCTGATGGCGGTGAGCATGACGCGTCCCGTGCCCGGCCATGCGAACACGATTTCTATCAGCGCGACGCCTGCGATCAGGTACGCGAGTGTGATGCCGAATATGGTGACCACGGGCAGAATGGCGTTTTTAAGCACATATTTGCGGAAGATCTTCTTCTCGCTCATGCCCGCGGCGCGATACGTCATGATGTAATCCTCGTTGTTGACCTGGATGACCGAGGATTTCGCGATGCGGAAATAGTACGGTATGTCGATGAGCACCAGAGTGAGCATGGGCAGGAACATATGCTGCGCCACGTCGAGCACGTGCCTGAAGCCCGTGTATTTGGCGCGCACATCCTCCATGCCGGAGGACGGGAACCAGCCGAGCTTGACCGCAAGCACGATGATCAGCATCAGCGCGAGCCAGAAGCCGGGCATGGCGTTGAGGAAATACGCCCCGCCCGAATACACCGCGTCTATGACGGAGCCTTCCTTGCGCGCGGCGGCGATGCCCGCGGCCGTGCCGAGCACGAGGCCCACCACCGACGCGATGCCCACCAGGAGAAGCGTAGGCCCAAGCTTTTCGCCGATGATTTCCACGACGGGCCGGCCGAAAATGATGGAATCGCCCAGATCGCCCCTGAGAAGCTGTCCGAAATAACGGAAATATTGAACGTAGAGCGGCTTGTCGAGCCCGTATTTGGCGGCGAGCACCGCCTTGAGCTCGGGGTTGGCGACGTTCCTGCCGAGCAGTATCGTCGTCGGGTCGCCCGGCGCGATGTGGATGAGCACGAAGTTCAACGTCATCACCAACACAATGGTGACGATGCTGATGAGCAGTTTTTTCACGATGTATTTTTTCATTGGCTTGCTTGCGCCCCCATCTCTGGCTTGATCTGCGGAAGGTCCCGCGCCCGCCCGGCCGCGCCGCTCTGCGCAAGCGCGCGGTATGGTGAAAACGTTCGTTCCGCATTGCTTTGATTGCCCTTGCGCGAACGCGGGCGGTTCTTGATGAAAAAAATCATGTTAAGGATCTGTGCGGCGGCGTCCCCCGAACGGTCGGGCGCTCTCCCTCCGTCCTTCGCCATGAATGAAGCAATTACAACATTTTATGCATGTATGAAGCGTTTACTGTTTTTAGGTATTATAAAACCATAACCCCGTCTTGTCAATGTACAGATTCTGCATATTCCCGGAGGCTCGCGTGCGGGCGGCGCGGTCTTTTCCGTTTTCTTCGGACAAGTTTACTTCGCCCCCATGGCGCGCGCGCCGTATTTTCATTGACATTGGCGCGTTTGCGCCGTACAATCCCCATTGACGATCATGCATGATATTTCCAAAGCGCGCGCGGAGTATCAATCATATAACAGAAGGATTCGGGCTATGAGCACAATGGACAGGATCGCCGCGGAATACGACGGCATGACCAGATCCCAGCAGAAAATCGTTCACTTCATGCAGCTCAACGAGCACGATATGCTCGTCGATCCGCTCGCGGTCATTTCGCAAAAGATCGGCTGCAGCGAGGCGACGATCGTGCGCTTCGCGCGGCAGCTTGGCTATTCCGGCTATGCCCAAATGCAAAAGGCGCTTTACGAAGAACTGATCGCCCGGGTAAACCAGGCCCCCGCGCCTGCGGCCGCGCCGGGAGCCGGGAATCCGTTCCTGCCGCTCGCCAACAGCGCGGCGCAGCGCATCAAGGCGATGTACAACGAGCTCGACACGGCCGAGTTCGACGTTTTCTGCCGCACCCTGATGGACGCGGAAAGCGTTTTGCTGATCGGCTATATGGATTCCTTCGGCGTGACCGCGCACGCGCTGCATCTGTTCGACGACATCCGGAGCAATGTGAATTTCGCGCGCCTTCTGTTCGAAACCAACGAGGTTTACCGCCACATCCACAAAAACGCAACCGTGCTGGTGATCTCCTTCGCCCCGCACTACAAGCCCACCCACGATCTGCTCGAATTGGCCGCGCAGCGCGGCAGCACCACGCTGCTGATCACCGACAGCAGGCTCAACCCGCTCGCGCGCATGGCGCAGCACGTCGTCTGCGCCAAACCGTATTTCGACGCGGAAACGAAGTGCATGGACGTCAGCGCGCCCGCGCACCTGATTTACGCGATGGTGCGCAGGATGGCGCTCGACAATCCCGAGCGGGTCGAAAGCTACCGGAAGTCCAGCCTGAAAAGGTTTGAGGAATACATCGAGTAGAACGGAATAAAGAAAGGGCGGGGCATCCCCGGATGGGGCATCCCCGGACGGGGTATCCCCCGCCCCGTACCGTCCAGAAACCTTCTTTTCGAGGGCTTTGCCCGGAAATTCCCGTCGAATGGATCATCCCGTCTCAAGTCTCAGCCCTGTTTGGCCAGCTCGATATATTCCCGAAGGGTCGCATCCGAAAGGCCGAAGGTGGTTTTGAGGTTTTTGAGCGCGTAATCGGGCCGCTTGCGCAAGAAGTTCCTGATGCTTTCGACCTCGCTTTTCCAGCGGGAAAGCGAGGAAGGCGTGCCCCAGCGCGCGATGTGCCGCGCCATCTCGGGCTCCATTTCGGCGGCAAGCTCATCCAGAACGGCGATAAGGCGATCGGGATCGAATTGGTTGACCACAACGTAGACGTAACGTTTGCAGAACCGCTCGCGCCAGGCGGCGTTTCTGTAAAGGCCCACATAGATATCCATGTTCGTAATCGTGCCGTCCGGCGACGGTATGCCGAGTTCGGTGAAATAGGAGATCAGCAGGTTGCTTGTGACGCTCGAAAAGGCCCCGTCCAGGTCGAAGTATACGGGGCGCCACTTCACCGCATAGTCCTGCGAGCGCCAGTATTTCTGGTTGACCAGATCGGAGTTCACAAAGTAGGTCTGCGCGATGAGGTAATCGGTAAAACAGTCCGCGTCGATCCAGCGGCAAAGCTCGGCGTAAACTTGATCCGAAGCCGTATCCTGCCCGAGCGCGAACGCGCGCACGCGCTTGAAGTCCGTCCGGGCGCCCGCAAGCACCGTTTCGTTGCGGCGGATGATATCCGTTTCATCGGGATTTACGCCGTAATGCGCGGCGAGGAAATCCTCATTCTGGTTTTCGTTGAGGTCATAGAGGCCCCAATACGCGCCGTTGACGTAGACCGCGACGGGGCGCGTGGATACCGCTTCGATGTTGAGGCCGCTCACGGCCCGCATGCAAAAGGAATCCTTCAGGCGCGCGCCGTGGGCGTTCTGGCCGGAGTTGCGCAGCACCAGCGAGGCGAAGGACGCGGCCGCGCTGTCCGCGAAGAACCTATAACGGGCTTCGCTCGCGCCGTAAGCGCCGCGAAAATATACCGAAAGCGACTTCTGGCGCATCGTAAGCGTGGAAGCGCCGTTGACGCGAAGCCCGCATGGGAGCGATATGCCGAGCCGCCCGTCCGCCTCGAAATACTCGAAGCTGCCGCCGCCGCGCTCCACCTTTGCCTTGCGTTCGACCACGGAATAGACCGCGTCGAAATCCGCCTTGTCCATGGAAAGGCATACGACGGGCAGGGCGTGCGGCGTTTCGAACAGGAAGGTGGCGTTCACGATCCTGCTGTTCAAAAGCCCGTCCCTGATCGCCACGGCGCGCACGGGCGTATTCTTCGAAATGGCGATCGGCTCCGTATAGAGCCTTGAGGAGGCGTTCGGCGTGCTTCCGTCGAGCGTATAGTAGACTTTGGCGTCCTGCGTGCCGCAGGAGATCGTCAGAAAAAACTGCGCGTCGTGGTACAGCGCGCGCTCGGAAAAGACGGGCTCCATAACATATGAAGGGTAAGCGGCCGCCGCGTTGGCGGCTTTCGGGGTCGCCCGGGTGAAAAAATAGCGCGTCCCGCTCTCGTCGCCCAAGATCCGGCCGGAGGTCACGCCGCTCGCGAGCGCGCCCGTTTCGAACGCGTCCACGAGAACGCCGTCGCCGTTGGTCAGAAACAGGGTCTCGCCCGAGGCGGAAACGGAAAACGGAACGCCGTCCGCGCCGGAGGAGACGTCGACTAAGGCATACCCTCCCGCGGGTACGACCACGTTTGCAAGGGAATAGAGCGCGGCGCCGAAATCGTCGCTCAAATGCCAGCCCTCAAGGCGCATGTCGCGATCCGAGCCGTTGTAAAGCTCGACCCAATCGTTGTCGCCTCCCTTGGCCGCGCCCACGGCGCTGACCTCGCTGATGTAAACGCCGTTCGGATCGGGGCGGCGCATGGCGTCGAGGCGGTCGAAGGCATGCGTCGCGTTTTGCGCGAGTGGCGTGGGAGCGGAAAAATACTTCCATTCGCCCGCTGCGTCGCGCCCGACGGAGATATCGTCGCCGATTTCCGGCTCGAAACGCACGCGGTCCTGTTTCATGCCGTCTTTGGTGCTCAGCGAGAGCATGCCGTCGCCCCTGGAGAGGCGAAACGAGGCGTGGAGTTGCGCGTTGCACCTATCCTTGCCCGAAAGGAACACGAGAAGATAGCCTCCCGGCGCGAGCTCCCTGTCGGGAAGCGCCCATTTGAAGGGCTTTTCGTCGTCGCTCAGGTAGTAGCCGCCCAGGGAAACCAGAGCGTCCGAGCGGTTCGCGAGCTCGACCCACGCGCCGCGGTCGCCGTCCTCGTCCGCGATGCCGTAGCGGCTGCTCACAAGCACCTCGTTGATGCGTACGGGGTCGCCGCCGGCCATATCGGTGAAGGACAGGCTTTCAAAGCGAACCTCGGAATTTTCGGCCCCGGGCGTGGGGAACGCCGTGAATCTGCCGTCCTCCGTCACGCTCACGCCGTCGGGTATCCCCGCGTCCCACGAGAGCCGCGCGCACTCCCGCAAGCGGCTGTCGTATACGATCAGGCAGGTATCCTCGGAGCCGAGGCCGAAGGGCGCGCACAGCTCGCCGCCGCTCAAAACGCCTTTCGTGCCCGTAAAGACGACGAGCGCGTATTCCCCGGGCAGGAGCGTTCCGCCTTCGATCCGCCATTTTTCCGGATTCTCCTCGTCGTCCGTCAAGAAGAAGGAGGAAAGGCGAAGCGCCTCGGACGAGCCGTTATAGAGCTCCGCGTATGGATAGTAACCTCCGTCGGAAGCGGCGCAGACGGTCCGGTTTTCGGGGAGCACCTCGCTGAGCGCGAGCTGTTCGGAATCCGTTTCGTATACGAGCGTATCGATGGAATCGGAGATGGGCCGGTCGTTCTTCGCGCCGGGCGTCGGGGAGGCGCAATAGCCGTAGCTTTTGTCGTCCCGCATGGCGTAGGAAACGTCGCCCGCGAGCGCGGGCAGCGCGAGCTGCGCGATCAAATTATAGTTTTTATCGCTCAAAATCAGCGTTTCGCCGCCCTTGGAAATGCCGAAACCCGTGCAAAGCGGCTCCTGCGCGGCGTCGTCGAAATCCGCGCAATACACGACGAGGTAGCCTCCCGCGGCGATGGTCACGTCGGGGAACTCCCATTTGTGCGGCTCGCGCAGATTGTCGCTCAGGCCGCAGCCCTCGAGCGACAGGGGGACGCCTGAGGCGTTGTAAAGTTCCACCCAGTCCGGCGTGCCCAGGCGCTCATGCACGAGGGAACGGTCGTTGGAGGAAACCACCTCGCTGATGAAAAGGCGATCGGCCTCGGCGGGCATCGGAAGGCCGCCGCAGGAAACAAGCAGCGGCGCAAGGAGCGCGCATATCAACAGCAAGGCCGCCCTGCGGCGAAAGTATGCTCTCATACGACACATTATAGCATAATTTACGCATATACGGCTCGGTCCCGCGAAGAATCAACAATCGTTGCAAATTGTTCATATTTATTGGCGCGATCAGGCGATATCGCCCTTCTCGCCGATACGGATCGGCCTGCGGTTTCGGCGCCGGCATAATAACGCAAAGGATTCCATGTGGAAGCCCCGGACGAAAGCGCGCACGCGGGCGATCTCGCATGTAAAATCGAGGCCATAGAGGCCATCGACCGGGAGATACTGGGGCCGGTGATCGAAAAGCTTCGCGGGGCGGGCGAGGAATTCCGGATACTCCTGCTGCCGGACCACCCGACGCCGCTGGCCATCCGCACCCACACTGCGGACCCCGTGCCTTTCGTGCTCTACCGCAGCGACCGCGGCACGTCCCCGCACGCGGAAGCGTATTCCGAGGCGGCCTGCGCCCGAACGGGGCTGTTCGTGCCCGAAGGGCCCATGCTGATGCGGCGGCTGATCGACGGCGGCTTCGCCTGACGCGGCGCGGCCGGGGCCGGGGTCAGGTATCCATTCTCACGATGTCCGTCAGGACCTTGTTTCGGTAGACCAGGTCGTTTCGCACGGTAAAGCCGACGCTTTCCCAGAATTCGTTGCCCGCCGCGTTCCTCTCGAACACAACCAGCGCGACCTTGGCGATCCCAAGCTCCCGCAACGCGCGCAGGGCGGCGTCCACCAGCTTCGAGGCGATCCCCCTTCTGCGAAGCGTCGGATCGACCGCCGTGTGGTAGATATAGCCTCTGCGCCCGTCGTTTCCCGCGAGGATCACGCCCACGAGCTTTTCATCCTCTTCGGCGACAAAACAGGTGTCGGGGTTCCTGGCAAGGAACGATTCGATTCCGTCCCTGGAGTCGTCGATGTTGTTCAGCCCCATGCCCTTGCAGGAAAGCCACAGGTCATAGACGGCACCGTAATCGCGCGCGGTCATTTTTCTGATCAGCGTCATAATTCCCTCCGATTGTTATTTCGATCGGGCGAACCGACGGGCGGCGCAGTCGAGCGGCCCACCGTTCATCGTCCGTCAAACGCCGCGTAGACGGCCTGCCCGCCGACATACGTCCCGAGCACGCGCGCGTTGAGTATCTCTTCGTGCGGCAGGCTGAACAGGTCGCGGTCGAGCACGATGAAATCCGCGAGCATGCCCGCGCGTATCCGCCCCTTCAGCCGCTCCCCGCCCTGCATCCCGGCTCCCGCCGCCGTGTAGCAATACAGCGCCTCGCCAAGGGAAAGCGCTTCGTTTGCATTGAATGCCGCGGAGCCGTCCAGCTTCCTGCGCGTCACGGCGCACCAGGCGCCGCGCATGGGATCGAAAGGCTCCACCGGGCAGTGGTGCCGAACGCGACCGGCACGCCGGAATGCGGGAGAGTTCTCCACGCGTAGGAGGAAGCGGCCTTCTCCTTCCCCACCCGGCTTTCGCAAATATCCATATCGTAATCGATGAACACAGGCTGGACGAAGGCCGCAGCGCCGGCCTCTGAAAAGCGATCGAGCAGCGCGCGCTCGGTGATCTGGCAATGCACGACGCCGTGGCGCGGATCGGCATTGGGCATGCTCCGCCTCGCGTTTTCTATCGCGGCGAGCGCCATGCAGATCGCCCGGTCGCCTATGGCGTGGATCGCGACGGGAACGCCGCGCTCATGGGTCCGGGCCACCATGGCGTCCAGCTCCTCCTGCGGATGCAGGCAGAGGCCGCGGTTTCCAGGGTCGTCCGCATAGGGCAGATCAGCCATTCCCCGTCTTTGAAACTCCGCTTTTCACAAGCGGAGCGCATCGTGCGCATCATTTCGGCGAAGGACGCGCATCCGCTCAGGTCGAGGCTAAGGTAACGGTTCTTGACATAGTGGAGAAAGTGCATATGGGAATCGTTGAAGCCGGGCAGCAGAAGCTTCCCTTGCATATCGACGGCGTCGAAGCGCTCTGCGCGCCCCGCGAGAAACGAGGCGGCGTCCTCGTTCGAGCCCACGAAGGCGAAACGTTCGCCGTTTACGACCGCGGCCTGCGCGAACGGGTTGCGGGCATCCATGGTGGCTATCCGGGCGTTCCTGATCAAACGATACATTTCGATCTCCATAACATTTGATGTGTTTAACTGTAATTACGTTCGGTGTAATGTATAATTTATACAATCGTTTTGTGGAAAATTTGTATGAATTTCTTTTTTTTGATCAAAGTTTCTGCAAATCCCCGATCCGCGCGCGGCGTTACAGACCCTTCTTTTCCTCTTCCATCTGCGCCCGGTACTCCGAGGGGGAGCGGCTCGTCATCCGACAGAAATTTCGGAAAAACGTGGAAAAATCGTTGTAGCCCACGTCCTCGGCGATCCTGCTGTAGGGCATATCGGTATCCTTGATGAGCCGCAGCGCCTCGCGCATCCGTTTTTCGGTTATGTATTGCTTGGGCGTCGTTCCGGTGGCGCTCTGAAAATATGCGTAGAACGTGCTTTTGCGCAGCGCGCTGATTCGAATCAGATCGTCGATCTTGAAATCCTCGCAATAATGCTGGTCGATGTAGCGCAGCACCGCATCCATGGTGCCGTTCTCGGAGATGTCCCGCTGCCCGCTCCGCCGCGCGTCGCCGATTGCGCGCAGCATCATGACGACCGTGGCCGCGCAGATGTGGCACCAGTCGTTGAACACGCCCGGCTGGGCATGCTCCGGCTTTTCCATCAAGATGCCCAGGAGTTTTATCAGCGTATTGTGGTCGGCTTCCGCCATCGGGAACAGCGACGATTTGGCGAAAAACCCGTCCGGAATGCCCGGGACGGCTTCCATCGCCGCGTTGAGGATCTCGTCGGAAAAAGAAACGGTGTAGTAGACGGTGTCGTCGTTGTAGACGAACAGGCTGTGCTCGCAATCTTTGGGCGAGAAGAAAACATTGCCCTTGAACTGGCTGCCGATCTCGCCGTCATGCAACTGCGAGATGCGCCCGCTCTCCACCACGGTGTATTGGTGGAACGCTTGGCTGTGCGGTTTGGCGAACCCGCTGAACCCCTTATCCCAGAAAACGTGATACATGCCGCCTTCGCGGAACAACTGATTCCTGCGCTTGCTGCTCAGATACATCTTTTTCCGCTTCCGGCCGGACTTTGCGCGCCGTCGTCGCATCAGGCGGATATATCATAAGTTCAAGCAGACCATTTTGCAATACGAAATCTGCAAACGATGGATTTTTTGCAATTGTAATGTATTTTAATTAAAGTGATAATATATCCGTCGTTACATTGCCATATATCGATTCGGATCTGCACAATCGGACGTTTTTTTCCATCGCGGCATCAGCCGGCAGCGCCGGATGATCGAATACACAATTTAATCAGGAGGGTACCCCCATAATGAAGATCAAAACGGTAGCCCGCGCCGCTTGCGCGGCACCGGTCCCCTCGCGCGTCAGGCGGGCGTTCCCGCTCGGCGCATCCCGCTTTGAATTTAATTCATTTATCCGGAGGCAATCGCATGGATCCCGTGTTGTATGAAATGGCCGTGACGCTTCGCCATGAGCTGCACGCGCACCCCGAGCTATCAAACCATGAAGTATGGACGAAAGCGCACCTGATGTCGTTTCTGCGGACGCACACGCGCCTTGAGGTCGTGGACCGCGGAAAATGGTTTTACGCGGCGTACCGCACCGCGCCGGAGAAGCCGAAAATCGCTTTCCGGGCGGATTTCGACGCGCTTCCCGTCGAGGAGACCATCTCCCTGCCCTACGGCTCCGCCATCCCCGGCGTCTCGCACAAATGCGGCCACGACGGCCACAGCGCGACGCTGGCCGCCTTCGCGGTCGAAGTCGACCGGCGCGGCGCCGAGAGCAACGTCTTTTTCATCTTCCAGCACGCGGAGGAAACCGGGGACGGCGCGAAGGAATGCGCCGTACTGGTCGCCGAGGAAGGCATCGACGAGGTGTACGGCTACCACAACGAGCCGGGCCGCCCTCTGGGCGAGGTGATCGTGCACCGCGGCAGCTTCCAGTGCGCCTCCAAGGGCATGAGCATGTACTTTACCGGCGCGCCGTCCCGCGCGAGCGACCCCGGGCTGGGGCGAAACCCGGCCTTCGCGATCGCCCGGCTGGTCGGCGCGATACCGGGCTTATACCGCTCCGAGGACTACGCGGGGCTGGTTCTTTGCACGGTCATCAACATCGAGGTCGGCGAGCGCGCTTTCGGCACCTCGGCCAGCGACGGCGTGTTGCGGGTGACGATCCGCGCTCAGCACGAAAACGAAATGGACCGGCTCCAGGCGCGCCTGAATACCCTCGCCTACGGGCTGGCGGCCGAATACGGCCTCGAATACCGCGCGGAATTCTGCGACTACTTCCCCGAGAATGTCAACCATGATGAAAGCGTGGAAAGGGTGTGCCGCGTGTGCGAAGCGCTCGGCATTCCCGTGCACGAGTTCGAGTTCCCCAAGAGGGGCTCGGAGGACTTCGGTTATTTTACCAAGGCGGCAAAAGGCGCGTATTTCAACGTGGGCGCGGGCAATATGACGGCGCACCACACCTTTGAATACGACTTCCCCGACGCGATCATGCCCGTCGCATTCGACGTTTTCAGGGGGCTTGCCGGCGTCAGGTAAAACGCCCGGGCAAGCGAGCGAGCCATGCGCAGCAAAATCCGTCCAATGATGAGGCGGGTTTTGTTGCGCATGCGTGAAAAGCCGGAAGCTTTCCGATTGCGCCGCCGATGATCGCGAAACCGCGAGCGCGCGGCATCCTGAAAGAATCGACGCGCGCGGCGGCATACTATACGCGAGGCCGCAGGCCGGGCATAAACCATAAGAAAGACGGCGTTATATGCGCAAAAGCAACGACATGAAAAGCGCGGGAAACAGGCGTTGACCCCGCTCGAGCTGTATTCGGATATCGGCGTACACCTGCTGCAAGACGGCAGCCCTTCCGCTTACCTGAGCGGCATACGTTCGCATCCGCTGTTTCGGAATCATCCGTTTTGCATGCTTCACAGGCTGCGGGAAACGGAGCAGTCCCCCGAACACCATCCGGAAGGGAACGTCTGGCTCCATACCCTGCTCGTCGTCGACGAGGCCGCAAAGCTCAGAGCGCGAAGCGCGGACCCCGCCGCGTTCATGTGGGCGGCGCTGCTGCACGACATCGGCAAGCCCGCCACCACGAAGCTGCGCAAAGGCAGAATCACCGCATACGACCACGACAAGGTCGGCGCAAGGCTCGCGCGGGAATTCCTCGGGGTATTTACGGACGACGGCGGCTTCATAGACAAGGTTTCGGGCCTCATCCGCTATCACATGCAGATCCTGTTCGTATTGAAAGACCTGCCGTTCGCGGACATCGGGGGTATGCTGCGCGATACGGATATCGGCGAGGTGGCGCTGCTCGGCCTGTGCGACCGGCTCGGCAGGGCGGGCTGCGACCGGGCGAAGGAGGAGGAGCGCGTGCGCCTGTTCCTTCAAAAGTGTAAGCCGAATTGAAGCGCCCCGCGCACGAGCAAGGATGGCGCATGCGGGAAGCGACAGCTTCGCGCCCGAGAGCGTCACCGGGGTTTCGTCGACGCTCAGGTAGCCGTAGAGCGCGTACCCCGCGCAATCCGTACCGGCAGGCGAAAGCCGCACGTTTTCCATTCCGATGCCGTAGACCGGCAGCAGCGTGCCGCCGTCGTATGTTTTTACGACGGCGCAGACCGAATCCGAGACGAGCGCTTCCACGGCTTGTGCTGCGCCGCGCGCGATCCCCGGGTTTTCGTTGCGGATGCGCAGCGCGCGCTTATTGCAATTGTAAATGGAATACCCCTCCGCTTTTTCTGCGCGCGGCTTACGTCCCCGATAAGGGCAAAACCCTTTTCCTCACCAGCACCGTGATTTCGGAAAGCCTTGTCACGACCTCGAAGCCCTCGCGCAGATACATGTCGAGCGAGCCGGAAAAAACGTTGTGCTTGATCTTGGGCGAATCCATCGGGAACGCCTCCACGACGCCGCCGCCCCGCCGCGCGATTTCCGCGAGCGCTTCGTGCAGCGTATGGATCGCGATGCCGCGGCTTCGCCTGTGTTTATCCGTAAACAGGCAGGAGATGCGCCACTGCGGGCGATCCTCCGGCGATATGGCGAGCTTGGGATAAGTCCTCCCGCGGTCATACTGGCAGAGCACCTCGGGCGGGCCGAACTGGCACCAGCCCACGGGCGTTTCGCCCTCGTAGGCGATCAGGCCCTGCGCGCGCCCCGAGAGCGCGAGCGCCTTGTGGAACTCCCGCCTGCCCTCGGCGCCCATGCGCTGATACTCGGTGCTCCTGCACAGATAATAGACGCACCAGCATCCGCCCCGCACGCCGCGGTGCTTGGCGAAGAGCGCCTCGAAATCCGGCCAGGTTTCCGGGGAGAGGGGCTTTACCGTGAGCACAGAGGGCTGTTTTTCCATAAGATGCCTCCGATCGAATCGTATACCCCGCGGTGACATATCGATTGTAGGCCGGAAGGCCGCCCTGTGTCAACGCAAAGCCTTCGCTCCCCCTCTACCCCTCCGCGCGCATCTGCGCGATTCCCCGGTTCACTTCATCAGGTCGAAGTTCTTCATCACATCCGGCCCAAGGCGCTCGGCCATGCGCATGAGCTCCTTGTGCGTTTTGGCGTACTCGATGAGGTCTATGCCCTGCAGCGCCGCGTCTATGGCCTGCCGCATGGATTTCGCCCCGGAATAGCTGCCATCCGGATGGCCGTGCACGCCGCCGCCCGCCGCGAGTATGATGTCCGTGCCGAGCGTATCCATGCAGTTTTTGACCACGAGCTGCGTCGTGCCGCCGGAGCAGGCGTACATCATGGGCTTGATGTTCCACCACGGCTGCGTGAACGCCTTGAAGCTGCGGTAGAACACCTTGTAGGGGATCGGGAACTTGCCCCAGGGGTGGCCGTTGATCTGGAAGTCGCCTCCGGCGAGGCGCGTGAGCTTGCCGATGACCAGGGGCGCGGAGATGCCCGTATAGGTGGCGCTCGCATAAGCGCCCGCGAAATCGACGTGCGCGAGTATGGGCACGTTGATCTCCGGATCGTCCGCGAGCATCTTGAGCGCGGCCTGGCCCGCGGTGTAGGCGTTGAGCATGATGCAGTTCGCGCCGTACTCTATGGCGCGCAGGGCGTTGTCCCGGATTTTATCGATGCCGTCGGTGACGTTGACGGCGTAGAGCGTGCGCTCGCCCGTTTCCTCAAAGGCCCTTTTCTCCATTTCCATGAACTTCGTCACGCGCTCCCTGAGCGGGCAGAAGCTCTCGTTCGCGGGCATGAGCTCGTCGTCCTTGATGATGTCCACGCCGCCGCGCGCCGCCTGATAAAAGATCTCCGCACCCTCGTCCGGCGTCCAGCCGATGTTGGGCTTGATCATGGCGTTGAGCAGCGGCCTGTCGTATACGCCGAGGATCTTGCGAAGCCCTTCCACGCCGAACTTCGGACCCTGGAACCGGCGCACGTACTTTTCGGGGAACGCCACGTCGATCCATTTGAGCATGCCCGACGCCGAGATGTTGCCGAACACGGTGCTGAGCATCATGGGCAGGCTCGCGCCCATGTTCGCCATCGGGAATGCGATCTGGATGACGTACATGGGCGGCTGATCCCCGGCGTAATCCGCGCCCGCGTCCGGCACCTCGTAGATGGAAACGACCTTCGCGCCGAACGTCCTTCGCTTGTCGTCCGAATCGTTGGCGACCTTGATCCACGTGCCCGTCGTCTGCTCGTCCGCGATGGCGAGCGCAAGCTTTTCGATGCTGCTGGTCTTGACGCGCACCTGGTAGGTGCCGATGATGTAATCCTCCGAGAACGCCACCTCGGGGAACGCGTAGTTGAGGTTCACCTCATCCAGTTTCCTGATCATACCGTTTGTTTGCTCCTTTTCGTTAAATCTCGATGTTTGCGAACACGTCGTCGAAGGCCGCGAGGGTCTCGTCGATCGTGCTTTCGTCGTCCGCCATGCTCGTGTAGATGCGGCTGCCCGCGAGCGTGACGAGGCCGTTGGCCGTCAGCGCCGCGCCGAACTCCTCGATGTTGTGCTGCCGCTCGGGGATCTTTTTGAAGATGTCGGAGTCCGCGGCGGACAGGTACATCACGCCCGACACCTCGAAGTGCACGATGGAGCCCATATTCCACGCCACGAAGGGAAGACCGTATTTGCCGATGAGCTTCTTAATGCCCGCGCACAGCTTATCCCCGTTCTCGCCCGCTTTCCTCGCGGCGTCCTGCCCGACGATCTCCTTGATGGCGTAGTAACCCGCGGCGCAGCTCAGAGGGTTCGCGGAGAGCGTGCCGCCGACGTAGGCGCGCTTCTTGCCTGCCTTCACGCCCGCCGCGATGCAGCTCATCACATCCGCGCGGCCGCCCAGCCCCCCCGCCATGGGGAAGCCGCCCGCGACGATCTTGCCGAACACCGTGAGGTCCGGCCGCACGTTGAAGTAACCCTGCGCGCCGCCGGGGCCGACGCGGAAGGCCGTGACGACCTCGTCGAATATGAGCAGCGCGCCGAACTCGTCGCACAGCTCCCGCGCCTTCCGGCAATAGTCGAAATGCGCCACGCGCGTGCCGCTCTCGGGACCGAAGGGCTCGAGCAGCACCGCCGCGGTGCCGCCGTCTTTCTCGTTCTGTTCGAGCGCCTTGCGCAAGGATTCGACGCTCCCCGGATAACACTCGCGCGTGTGTGCGGTGCATTCCTTGGGGATCTCCTTGACCTTGACGACGAAGTCCGCCCCGGCGTAAACCTCCGCGAGCGAATCGACCATGCGGGCGCCCGCCTGCTCGTAGCGCGCGTCCGGGAAACCCGCGCGCTCCCCCGCCCCTTTCTGAACGATCGCCGTAAAGCCGGCGTTGACGATCGAGGCGATCTCGCGCGGCGTGGCGATCGTCCTGTTCTCACCGGCCTTGTAGTCCCTTGCCAGCCCGAATATCATAGCGCCCTCACCCTCGGCCGAGCCGGATGAAGTTGTCCGAGCGCGTGGTCGTGGCCGGCGGCGCGGAATCGAGCGGCCGCTCGGAGATGCCAAGTATGTCCTCGGGCCTGATCCATGGCTTGCCCTGTATGCCGCTGGTCTCCTCGTGGGTGAGGTAGCCTTTATAGCAGGTGAGGCTGCGCCTCCAGTACCCGTCCCGCGCGCAGGTTTCCGCGACGCCCCGGTTGAGCAGGCTCTGGATGAAGGGCAGCATTTCGGCCGCGTACGATACGCTCGTCGAGTGCGCGACCGCGCCGGGGATGTTGCTCACGCAGTAATGCACGACGCCGTTGACGACGTAGCGCGGGTTGTCGTGGTGGGTTTCATGGCTCGATTCGATGGCGCCGGGATCGTCGTTTGAAATATCCACGAGCACGCTGCCCGGCTCCATGAGCTTGAGCATCTCTTTATCGATGAGAAAATCCTTCCTTTGCTTGGGCCACTTGACGCAGTTGACGACCATGTCCGTCTGCGGCAGCACGGATGCGATGGTTTCCCTGTTGCAGAACATCGTGTTGATGCGGGCCTGATACTTATCCGAAAGCGCGCGCAGTACGCCCACGTTGATATCCATGACCGTGACGTTCGCGCCGAGCGCGAAGAGCACGCTCAGCGCGCCCTGCCCCACGACGCCGCCGCCGAGGATCAGCACGTTCATGCCCGGCGCGCCAGCGAAGCCTCCGACGTACTTGCCCTTGCCGCCGTTGATGCTCAGCATCGACTCGAGGCCGAAAAGAGCCCCCTGCTTGCCCGCAGCCTCGCAGTTGGGCGAGCCGTAGCGGTGGCAGTCCTCCGCCGTGAAGGCGACGCAGCCGCTTGCGAGCAGCGCGTCCACCTCCTCGGGATGCCCCGCCGGATGGATGCAGCCCAGCACGATCTGATCCCTGCGGATCAGCGGCCATTCGCATTGCTCGAACTCCTTGACCTTGGCGAGCATGTCGCAGCGCCCGTACATTTCCTCGGCGCTGTCGACGATTTGCGCGCCAGCTTCCATGTATTTTTCATCCGGGAAGCCCGAGCCCCCGCCGCAGCCGCTTTGAGCCAATACCGTATGCCCGTCCGCGACGATGCTGCGCACCTCCATGGGCGTGCAGATCACGCGGTTTTCGCCTTCCTTGATATCCTTGAGAACGCCAAAGATCATAACGCCTCCGTTTTTCAATTTATCCTTATTTGTTATATCGATAAAACTGTAACCTGAAAATTGCATGCAAAGACTTTGTATGGTTTATTATCCCTGCAACCCCGCCTTCACTTCAAACCAATAGTATGGCGGTAAATACACTTCATATACGCATTTGTTGTACAATGAAACACTTTGATCGTTTATATACAAATATAACGGCAGCCGCCCGCATGCTTTATTGTATCATATATTGTATACAATATTGATAAAATGTCAACCTGGTTCCGCGTGGAAGTTTTTCTCCGGGAATTTTATGGGTCTTTTGCAGGAATTTGCCTCCCCGGCTGATTTTCCCGGGGATTGTTCAGATATGCAGCGAGTTGCCTATGAGTATGTCCTCCACGACAGCATCTTCCGCCGCGCGCGCGTCGTGGGCTTCGATCGCTTCCAGTATTCTTTGATGGCTGGCGAGGCTTCTGGTGTTTTCGATCGAGCTGTCGTAGAAAATCAGATAGATCTCCATCTTGTTGAGGATTTCGTTCATGTATTTCTCGATGTACGGGTTCTCCGCCGCGCAGACGATCTCCCAGTGGAAACCGCGGTTGAGATAGGCGTATTGCCCCATGGAGAAATGGCGAAGGAGCGCGCGCTGCTCCTCGAGGTTTTTGTGCAGTTTCGCGAGGGAAGCCGCGCTGATGCGGTTTGCCGTGAGACGGACAGCCTGCGTCTCAAGCGCGGTGCGCACGATGTACGCCTGCCGAATGTCGCCAAGAGTGGGCTTGGCGACAAACGCGCCGCAATTGGGGACCATCTCCACGACGCCCTCATAGCTCAATCGCGTGATGGCGCTGCGCACGGTTGTGCGGCTCGTGCCCATGGCCTTGGCAAGTTCCTCCTCCGCAATGCGGTTGCCCGGGAAAAGGGACTTGGAAACGATCTGTTCCTTAACATGGTCACAGATGCGCCTTACGGCTGTCGCGTTGCTCATGCGGGTGAATCTCCATATCGCCGTCGGCCGCCCGCGGCATCCTAAAGTGTATGTAGATATTATATCATAGCCGGCGCACAATTCCAATCCTGCGCAGGACCGCTTGTTGGGGACGGGAGAAACAGGAGAAAAAGAAATGCTCGAAGGAAGGAAACCGTCGGCGGCGCCGCGAACGAGGCGAGTCGCCGACTCGAGCCGCCGTTCCAACGATTCGCGCGGGAGCCCGCTTAACTCTTTTCCCGTTATGGGCATATATTGTATAAAACTCTATATCTTTGGAGGCTTGCCGAATGATGGCCGAGCGAATGGAACACAGCTTACCGTCGGCTGAACAAAATGGAACCGCCCGGGCGGTATATGATCGATTACGGCCCGCGTTTATCCCCAACGCCGGCCAGACGGACCCAAAGGTACGCTATTATACAAAAGGGTCGGGCCATGCATTCTATTTTACCCGGGAAGCGGCCGTATTCGGCTTTTACAAAAAGAGATCCGGGCAAGATCATCCGGCTGCTTTAAAACCCCATCCCCCAGTGCGGGGGCCGTCCCCCGATGATGAAGCTCCGCTTGAAGGTTTGGCCGTCTATCAGCAATTTATCGGTGCGAATCCCCACGTTAAAATAGAAGGACGGCATGAACAACCCGGCACGCTCAACTTCTTCACCGGCAATGATTCTTCCAAATGGAAAACCGGACTGCATCCCTGCGAAGAAATCATCTACAAAGAACTGTGGCCGGGAATAGACCTGGTTTTTCGCCACCGGAGCGGAAAGCTCAAATACGACCTGATTCTGCAGCCGGGTTCCCGCATAGAGCGTATTCGCATGGCCTACCACGGAGTTGAAGGAATCACACTGGACCAGGCCGGAAATCTCCTCATCACCGCTGCCATGGAAACGCTGGTTGATGAAAAACCATATGGCTATCAGGAAATCGAAGGCGAAAGGGTGCCCGTTGAAACCGGTTTTATGCTTTACAGTCAGGCCGATGGCGAGATTGTTCTGGGATTTTCAGCAGAGGCTTACGATCCCCGTTACCCGCTCGTCATTGATCCCGGGCTTGTCTATTCAACCTTCCTGGGCGGGAGCAATTATGATTATGGACGGTATATCGCGGTCGACTGCGCCGGAAACGCATATGTTGCCGGATGGACCGATTCCAGCGATTTCCCCGCCGCCCCCGGGGCTTTTCAAATCTCGCTGAAAGGTTATAATGACGCCTTTGTCAGCAAATTGAACTCCGATGGAAGCGCCCTCGTCTACTCGACCTTCCTTGGGGGAACCCGTACGGATGCAGGCTATGCCATCGCCGTCGACAATGCCGGAAACGCCTATGTTACCGGGCGGACCGAATCTGCTGATTTTCCCATAACCCCCGGGGCTTTTCAAACCTCCCTGAAAGGTGTTCAGGATACCTTTGTCAGCAAATTAAGCTCCGACGGCGGCTCCCTTGTCTATTCTACCTTTCTGGGGGGAAGTCATTATGATTACGGCTACGGCATCGCTGTCGACAATTCCGGAAACGCCTATGTAACCGGATCGACCGATTCCGGCGATTTCCCGACCACCCCCGGGGCTTTTCAAACTTCCCAGACAGGAGAGATCGATGCCTTTGTCGGCAAATTAAGCCCCGACGGCAAAGCCCTCGTTTACTCGACCTTCCTGGGCGGAAGCCGGGAGGATAAAGGCTACGGCATCGCTGTCGACGGGCACAGAAACGCCTATGTTACCGGACAGACTTACTCCGCCGACTTCCCGACCACATCCGGAGCGTTTCAAACCTCCCTGAAAGGTGTGCAAAATGCCTTTGTCTGCAAATTGAACCCTGACGGAAGCGCCCTTGTCTATTCTACCTATATGGGCGGAAGCAGTTATGACGAGGGATATGGCATCGCTGTTGACAGGGCCAAAAGCGCCTATATAACCGGAATTACGCAATCTGCCGATTTCCCGGCCACTCCCGGGGCTTTTCAAACCGCCCCGAAAGGCGCTCATGATGCCTTTATCAGCAAGTTAAACCCCGACGGCAGCGCCCTTGTCTACTCAACCTTTCTGGGCGGAAGCCGGTCGGATAAAGGATATGGTATCGCAATTGATCGCGCCGGAAGCGCCTATGTGACCGGATCGACTGATTCCGGCGATTTTCCGACCACTCCCGGGGCTTTTCAAACCTCTCTGAAAGGCGTCAACAACGCTTTTGTAAGCGCGCTGAGTCCTGACGGCGGACACCTTGTCTACTCAACCTTCCTGGGAGGAAGCAATTATGGTTATGGCTTCAGCATCGCCGTTACCGGCGCCGGAATCGCATGCGTTGCCGGATGGACTGATTCCAGCGATTTCCCGACCACCCCCGGGGCTTTTCAAACCTCTCTGAAAGGTCATACGGACGCCTTTGTATGCAAATTTTATTTCGGTAATCCGTGTATGTCAGTCGATCCCTCGGCATACGATTTCGGCCCGGAATATGTGCAAACGGCTTCCCGCCCCGCCTGGTTTACCGTTGCCAACAAGGGTGCCGGCGATCTGGTTTTAGGGACAATCGTGATAGCCGGGCCACATGCGGCCAGTTTTATCATTCAGAACGATCATTGCTCGGGGCAGACCCTGAAGCCGGGTGAGAGCTCCACGTTAAGCGTTGTCTTTTTCCCGGCCGAGGATTGTTATAAGTCGGCGTTTTTGACGATACCCAGCAACGATCCGAAATGTCGGGAATATATCGTTTCATTGATGGGAAGGGGAGTTCCCCCTGTCATATGTGGCGAGGCCAGCCCCGCATGACGGAAGCGGCCGACAGGCAAAACCGATCGGCCCAAACGACTTCCTTATTTGCATGAGCGCCCGCGCCCGAACGTCGCCCTCGGGCTTTTTCCCGCGGATTGGGAAATCGCGACGGGATTGTTATGTTTCTTCAAACAGGCTTTTCTTCGAATACTTAATATGTTGAATGATATGGCCGATATTGCCTTCCCCGGCATATTTCGTCATATCAAAAAAGTCGCAATCCGTCCCGGACCAATACAAGTCGTTCTCGTCACCCTTGACGGCGATTTGCTTATTCAATTTGCCGACATATACCTCAACATAGCAATCATCGATATAATATGTAAAGTCCATCAAATGAAAAAGCGTTGTATCTTTTTTTGTGATCGAGGTTTCTTCCTCCAACTCACGATATGCGGCGTTTATGCCGTCTTCGCCCGTTTCAATTTTACCGCCAACAAGATTTGATAATCCTTTGTACGGGTTTTTCCTGCGTCTGCACATCAGCAGCTTATCCGCCGTGCAGTTAAAAACGGCTATCACGTTATAACCTTGCATAATCCACCTCTATAAGCCGGCCGTCGTCTTGTTTTATGGATTACTTCTCAGTCAAAGTCGCCCAAAATGTCGGCACGCCGTGATCGTGGAGAAATCCGGACCCATTCGTATCCTCGTATAGGTCGAGCAGCTTAAATCCAGCCTTGAGCTGGCCGCGAATTTGTTCTTCAAGCGTGTGCGAGAACTGAATCCCGCAATCTTCTTTTTCCAGCGACTCTATTAACTCCGGTTCTTTCAACGGGTTAAACGGAAGACGGTGCTTTATCACCGTTTCGTCTTCGTCAAAAAGATAATTTATGCCGTTATCCAAACCGGCCATCAGTCTCCCGCCTTTTTTAAGTATGCGATAACATTCGTTCCAAACATGCATTACATCTTCGATATAGGAATTCGACACAGGATGGAAAATCAAATCAAACGAATCGTTATCAAAAGGCAAAGGCTTTGTCATATCGGCGCGTATGGCATGAATTTCATATCCTTCTCTATCCGCAACGGATAAGTCGCTCATGATTTGTTTCTCGGAATAGTCGAGAACGGTACACTCGGCCCCGAGAGCCGAAAAAATCGGCATTTGCTGACCGCCCCCGGAAGCAAGGCCCAGCACTTTCCTGCCTTTCAAATCCGGATACCATTCTTTGGGCACCGGTTTGGTCGGCGTTAAAAGCATTGACCATTTTCCGTTGAGAGCATCTGAAAATTGCTCGTGAGAAATCGGTATGCCCCATTCCCAGCCGTTCTCAATCCACCTGTCTATTGTTTTTGAATTAATCTCTGTATAATCCATATAGATACCCCAAATTATTTTATATTTTTTAGCATAACACTTTGCTCCGGCAGCGTCAACGGTTTCGCAAATCGCCTTGTCCGGCGCTCTGCGGGATTGAGACACATAGATTGCTTTATGTTTTAAATTCACAAATCGGAGTTGATCAGCTTCATGTCATTTTCACAATCTCGCCGATAAACGGGATTTGACGGCAATAAGGATCATGCTCATCATGCATATACTTGCCGGCCGTGGCACCTAAATCGATCTCTCGTGGCGAAGTCCGCCTTTGGGACTTGGTCCTGCGAACGGAGAAAATCGGGTCTCTATTTTAGTTAAACCTTAAAATTCCTCTAAAGTCACAAAGTGTCTGTATCGGCCACAGCTCCAACATCCTGTCTGATTCAGGCTAATACCCCATCGCCGTCGCGAGCAGCAGGAAGCACATGCTCAGCATCAGCATGAGCAGTTGGAAGGGCGCAGTGCGCCTGAACCACGCGCCGTAGCCCGTATCCGCGATGGAAAGGCCCACGAGCATGACCGCGTTGGTCGGAAAGAACACGTTTGTGAAGCCGTCGCCGAAGCAGAACGCGAGTATCGCAAGCTCCCGGCTGATGCCGATCATATCGCAGATGGGCATGATGATGGGGATGACCAGCAGCAGCTTCGCGCTCGCGCTTGCGATGAAGAACTCGAGCAGCAGCACGATACCGTAGATGAGCAGTATCCCCGCGTAGGGCGAAACGCCCGAGAGGCCCGAGAGAAGCTTGAACATGATGGTGTCGAGTATGTTGCCCTGCGTGGCGATGAACTTGACGCTCCCCGCGCACAGCAGCATCAGGATGCCCGGGCTCATGCCCGCGACGCCGGAAACGAAGTATCCAAGCGTTTTTTTGACGCTGCCCGCGACGATCGAGCCGCTGACGAGCGTGCCCGCGAGAAAGCCCACGCCTATGACCGGCAGCGAGATGCCCGAGAGCGCCTCGATGTTGGTGAGCGCGGAGGCGACGATCATCACGGCGACGATGGCGATGAAAAACGCGCAATAGACCCGGAACACCTTGCCCTCGCCCGCGCGCTCCGCATCGCTCTGCTCAAACCCATCCGCATGCGCGGCGCCCGAGGCGAGCGCGCGCCCCTCGCTGCGCTTCGCGTAAAACACGCTGAAGGCCGAGAGCAGCGCCCAAAGCAGCGCGAACACGATCAGCCTGTACCAGATGCCGGAAATGACGCTCGCCCCGCCGATCCTCGCGGCAAGGCCTATGGTGAAGGGGTCGAGCAGGGGCACAGCGAAGCCCACGCCCGCGGCGAGCAGGCACATCGAAAGGCCCGTGAGGTTATCCCAGCCCATGCTGCGCGCGAGCATTAGAATGAGCGGCACGAGCACGAGCATCTCCTCGAACGTGCCGAACATCGCGGCCATGGCCATGAAGAACAGCGTCACCGCCCAGATGAGCGCGTATTTCTTGTTGCTGTACTTTCTGATGAGCCGCACCACGATGGCCTTGATGCCGCCCGTGCTCTCGATGATGGAGAAGCTGCCCGCGAGCACGAGCAGCACCACGGCGATGAGCATGATGTTCATCCCGTCCCCGCTGCCGAGCACCTCGAAGGGCGCGGTGAACCAGCGCCACACGGGATAGCCGCCCTCGCCCGGTATCGGCGCGTAGCTGCCCGGCACGATCTGCTCCAGCCCGTCCACCGTCACGCGCTCGTATCGGCCGTGGGGAATGACATGGGTCAGTATGCCCACGACGGCCATCAGAGCGAGCAGTATGGCCATCACGCTCACGAAGGATTTGACGGAGATCGAGAGGCCGCCCTTCTTTTTCGTTTCGCCCGGATTTGCGATGTGCTCCATAAACACCCCCGAAATGATGCGTTGTATGATTATACCACGCGGCGGGCCGAAGCGGAATACGGCGCGAAAGCAAAAACGCGCGTATCCGTTGACAATTCGGCGCGCGTAACATACAATACGGTATGGCTGTGAAACGGAACAGTAGGCCAGCGCGTCTTTAAGAGAGCCGCCGGGTGGTGCGAGGCGGAAGACGGCGGGGCCGAAGCTCGCCGCGGAGCCTCCGCGAGGAAATGCGCGGCGCATCCCTGCGTTATCGGGGCACGAGCGGGCGCTTTGCGCCAACAGGAGTGGTACCGCGGAAAAGATCCGTCTCCCCATCGGGAGGCGGCTTGTTTTATTTAGACGGCGCCAAAATGGAGGTAACTATGACCAACCGGTACGACCACGACGCGATCGAGCTCAAATGGCAGCGCAAATGGGCGGACGCGCATTGCTTCGAGGCGATCGAGGATCACGCGAAAAAGAAGTTCTACGGCCTGATCGAATTCCCCTACCCTTCCGGGCAGGGGCTGCATGTCGGCCACCCGAGGCCGTTCACGGCGATGGACGTCGTCTGCCGCAAGCGCCGCCTCCAGGGCTATAACGTGCTCTTCCCGATCGGCTACGACGCGTTCGGCCTGCCCACGGAGAACTACGCCATCAAAACGGGCATTCACCCGACGATCGTCACGACGGAGAACATCCGGCGCTTCCGCGCGCAGCTCAAGCGCCTGGGTTACTCGTTCGACTGGAGCCGCGAGGTCAGCACCTCCGACCCGGATTATTACAGGTGGACGCAGTGGATCTTCCTCAAACTGTATGAGAAAGGCCTCGCGTATAAAGCCGAGATCCCCATCAATTTCTGCACCTCCTGCAAGGTCGGCCTCGCCAACGAGGAGGTCGTGGACGGGAGCTGCGAGCGCTGCGGCGGCGAAGTCGTGCAGATGGTGCGCAGCCAGTGGATGCTCAGAATCACAGCCTATGCGCAAAGGCTCATCGACGACCTCGACGAGGTCGATTACATCGAGCGCGTGAAAATCCAGCAGAAAAACTGGATCGGCCGCAGCGAGGGCGCGGAGGTCGACTTCGCCATCGACGGCGCAAACGACGTGCTCCGCGTGTTCACGACGCGGCCGGATACGCTTTTCGGCGCGACATACATGGTCATGAGCCCGGAGCATCCGTATGTGGAAAAATACCGCGAGCGCATCGGGAACTGGGACGCGGTCGCAGCCTATCGCGCCGAGGCCGCGCGCAAAAGCGAGTTCGAGCGCACGGAGCTCGTCAAGGATAAGACCGGCGTGCCGCTCGACGGGCTTGATGCAATCAATCCCGCAACGGGGAAGAAAATCCCCGTCTGGATTTCCGACTATGTGCTCATGAGCTACGGCACGGGCGCCATCATGGCGGTGCCCGGGCACGACGCGCGCGACTACGAGTTCGCCAAAACTTTCGGGCTTCCCATCGTGGAGGTCGTCGCGGGCGGGGATATTGAGAAAGAAGCGTATACCGACTGCGAACGCGGCAAAATGGTCAACTCCGGCTTCCTCGACGGCATGGAGGTCGGCGAAGCGAAGAAGGCCGTCACCGATTATCTGATTGAAAAGGGCATAGGCTCCCGCAAGGTCAATTACAAGCTGCGGGACTGGGTTTTCGCGCGCCAGCGCTACTGGGGCGAGCCCATCCCGCTGGTCAAATGCGAAACATGCGGCTGGGTGCCGCTGCCCGAGAGCGAGCTCCCCTTAGAGCTGCCCATGCTCGAGGATTTCTCTCCCACGGACGACGGCAGTTCCTGCCTTGCCCGCGCGAAGGACTGGCTGCACACCTCCTGCCCCAGGTGCGGCGGCCCCGCCGTGCGCGAGGCGGACACCATGCCCAACTGGGCGGGCTCGAGCTGGTATTTCCTGCGCTACGCCGACCCCCGCAACGATCGCGAGCTCGCCGCGCGCGACAGGCTCGATTACTGGACGCCCGTGGACTGGTACAACGGCGGCATGGAGCACACGACGCTGCACCTGCTCTACTCCCGCTTCTGGCACAAGTTCCTCTACGACATCGGCGTCGTGCCGACGAAGGAACCGTACATGAAGCGCACGAGCCACGGCATGGTGCTCGGCGAAAACGGCGAGAAAATGAGCAAATCCCGCGGAAACGTGATCAACCCCGACGATTACATCCGCGAGCACGGCGCGGACGCGTTCCGCATGTACGTCATGTTCATGGGCGCGTTCGACCAGCCCATCCCCTGGAACTCGCAGGGCACGAAGGGCTGCCGCCGCTTCCTCGAGCGCGTGTGGCGCCTGCAGGACATGATAAGCGGCGAGCCGGGCGTGCGCGATTGCCTCAAAGCCTCCCTGCACGGCTGCATCAAAAAGGTCGGCGAGGACATCGAGCGCATGAAGTTCAACACCGCCATCGCCGCCCTGATGAGCTTCGTCAACGACGCGTACGCGGTTGGTTCGATTGCGCGCGAGGAACTGCGGGCGCTTTTGATACTGCTCTCCCCCTTCTCCCCGCACATCGCGGAGGAGATGAACGAGGCCCTCGGCCTCGGCGGCCCGCTCTTTGAGGCGCAGTGGCCGGAATACGACGAGTCCGCGCTCGTCGAGGATACCGTAGAGCTCGGCGTGCAGGTCAACGGCAAGGTGCGCGCGCGCGTACAGGTGAGAGCAAACACGCCGGCCGGCGAGATCGAAAAGCTCGTGCTCGCGAGCGGGGAGGTCAAACCTTTCCTCGAGGGAAAGACCGTGAGGAAGGTCATCGTCGTGAAAAACGTCGTCAATATCGTTGTCGGGTAAGGAAGGCTTATCCGACAACGAGCCGATGCCAACCGTGAATGGCGAATAACTGAAAACGGGGCTTTCTCGATCAAGGCGTGCCGTCACAGGTAAATGTTGCGGCACGCCTTTCTTTTTTGATATAGTTGGAAGAGGTAAATGGGAATTTGCGGCAACCTTTGAGAAATTTTGATTGCGAGGCGTTAAGCATGGAAAATGTCAAACGGGAATTATTGATCGGTCAGCGCGAAGTTCTGCTCGAAACCTTGAAAGCCCGCTTCGAGAAAAACGGAAACCGGCATCAGGATTTCGCATGGGACAGAGTGCTGGCCAGGCTGGAATCAAACCCCGAAAAGCTATACTCTCTTTACGAAATGGAAATGACCGGCGGCGAACCGGATGTCGCGGGCTTCGAGAGCAGTTCGGGTATGTATCTTTTTTATGATTGTTCGGCGGAAAGCCCCAACGGCCGCAGAAGCGTCTGTTATGATCGCGAGGGGCTCGAATCAAGAAAAGAGCACAGGCCGGAGCATAACGCCATTGATATGGCGGCTTTCATGGGGATCGAATTATTATCGGAGGAACAGTATCGTGGATTGCAGAAGCTGGGGAAATTCGATTTAAAAACGTCAAGCTGGGTGAAAACCCCATCCGCGATCAGAAAACTTGGGGGAGCTCTGTTTTGCGACCGGCGCTATGACACGGTCTTTGTATACCACAACGGGGCGGAATCCTACTACGCCTCCCGAGGCTTCCGCGGTCTGCTAAGGGTATAGACTTACAAGTTGCAGTCCATTCGCGGGCCTGCAAGATCGACAGGCGCTATACAATGCGCAGCTCAAGGATTCGGAAGCGCCGTTGCGGCGTGCTTTCCGTTTTGATATACTCGGAAAATGGGGAACGGAAATTCAGCGACATGCATGGCGGAGGGCCGGGATGAAGAAGAAACTATGGATTTTCAGCGCGCTTATTGCTCTTTTAGTGATTGTCGGAATCATCGTTATGATAAACGGAAATAAGCACGAAGCGGAGTTTATTGCTTCATATTCAGAAGAAACGGGGCAAATAATAGTTCATGCCGCCAGACCTTATAAAAGATGCAATCCCTATGAATTCGAGAACAGAATTCCAAACGGAGATGCAATCATATCATTATCCGACCGGTATACGGAAAATAACACGGATATATTTATTTTTGATATTCTCGGCGATGGGGTGGCCGAATTCGCTTTCTACAGCATTGACCTCCAAGACGCAAGCAATAAATATAAATTTGCCAAAAGCGTGAAAATTATCATTGCAGATGAAGTTGTTAATTTAAACAATGAACTATGGAGGCGATAAACTCTGTTTTATCGCCATATTTGCATGCACGGCGGCCGCAACCGCCTGTTGTTTCATGAAGGTCAATATTTGAAGCTGTGCTCCCCCACGGAAATACACGTTTCAAGCGTTTCGCCCGGACAGGGCTTTCGGATCTCGATCAGGTTCAGCACGTCATAGCCGCGGCTTGCGAGCAAGGCGATCATAGCGCCGTTGTTCGGATGGACGTAGTTGTAGAGCGTATCCTCGCCATAGCTTCGCGCGAGCGCCTCGGCCTTGTCGTAGAGCAGCGAGGCGACGCCGCGCCGCCTGTACGACGGGAGAACATAGAGCGATTCCACCCACACGCAGGGCGCGTCCACGCGGCAGGCGAGATAGCCGACCGGGGTTTCCCCGTCGAGCGCGAGATAGACGGGATACCCTTTGTCAAGATATTCCAAGAATTCCTCCCGCGCGGCGGCGGAATCCTCCGCCGCTTCGATCCGGTTAAACCGGCGCAGCTCCGCGCGGAACTTCGCGACAAGGGGAACCGCGCACGCGAGATCTTCAACATCCGCCCGCCTTGATTCGATCATGGCCGATTCTCAAATATATCCTTTTTTCGTATCATACCATGCCGAATACCGCCGCCGCAAGGCCGGTGCCAACCTCCAAATCTTTCCGAGATTGTTAATAATCATTGACGAAACGGGCGCGGGAATTGCAAAAATCGGCCGGAGCGATTAAAATGAAGCATACCTTTTCGAGAAAACGGATTTACCGGAGGCGCATTTGGGCAATCGCATACGAAAAACACTCAAGCGCATGGCGAAGCGCGCCGTGCTCTCCATACGGAAATTCCACGCATCCTGGCGCCGCGCAGGCATAAGGAAACGCACGCTTTTCGTCGGCTCCGCGTCGGGCGTCGTGGTGATGGTCGCCGTGCTCGTCGTGCTGCTCGCTTCCTCAGGCAAAGCCGAGGCGGGCGCGCCCGCGACGGCGCGCGGGGAAACCGCGCTTTTCACGGGCGCGCAGAACGCGTCCGGCGCCGACGTCGACGTCGTGGACATCACTCCCCCGCCCACGTTCAGGGTCACGCCCACGCTCACGCCGACGCTCACGCCGACGCCCACGCCGGACCCGATCCTGCGCCGCGGCATGGAGGACGAACGCGTAACGCGACTGCAAGTCCGGCTCATCGAGTTGGGCTATCTCGAGCTCGACCAGCCCACGATGAAATTCGGCCCCGCAACGGAGGATGCGGTCAGGCACTTCCAGAGGCAGGTCAATTTCACGAAAGCCTTCATCGACCTGGGCGTCACGCTCGCCGAGGACGGGCAGGCGGGCCCGAGCACGCTCGACCTGCTTTACGGCGACGACGCGCCCAAATACTGCGTCGTGTTCGGCATGAAGGGCGACGACATCACCGACATGCAGGAGCAGCTCAAGGATCTCGGGTACATGGACGTCGTGACCGGCAATTATCTCGAAACGACGGTCGCCGCGCTCAAGTCCTTCCAGGAGGAGAACGGCCTCTCCGCCGACGGCATGTGCGGGGAAAAGACATTCAACCTCCTTTACAGCGACGATGCCAAGGAAAGCCCGAACATGCGCAAGTCCGCACGCACGAGGGCCAACATAGACAAGATGATCTCCGTCGCCAAGGACCAGCTCGGCGATCCGTACATACGCGGCAACAAGGGTCCGAGCAGCTTCGATTGCTCCGGCCTCGTGTACTACTGCCTCAAGCAGGCGGGCAGCAACAGGCGCCGCCTGAACGCCGCGGGCTACTCGAAGGTGTCCGACTGGGAAAAGATTTCGGACATAGACGACCTCAAGAAGGGCGATCTGATCTTCTTCTACGATGACGATTTCACCAAGATCGGCCACGTCGGCATCATCATCAACAGCAGCGAGATGATCGACGCATCCTCAAGCAACGGCGAGGTCGTGCGCCGCGAGTTCAAGACGAGCTACTGGAGAAAGCACTTCTACTGCGGCAGGAGGCCCTGGTGATGGATGGACTGGTCGTGCGGAATCTGCGCGCGGCGGTGACCTGCGACGGCGCGGACACCGTTTATGAAAACTGCGACCTGCTCGCCGAGGGCGGCGTCATAACGGCCATTGGGAAAAACCTCGGCGCGCCGGAGGGCTGCGGGGAGATTTCCGGCGCGGGCATGCTCTGCTACCCCGGCCTCGTGAACACGCACCACCACCTCTACCAGTATTTTTCGCGGAATTTGCCTGGCGTGCAGAACATGGAGCTGTTCGACTGGCTCCGCGCGCTCTACGAGGTGTGGAAGAACCTCGACCGCGCGGTCGTGCGCGACTCTTCGCTTTGCGCGCTCGGCGAGCTCGCAAAGAACGGCTGCACGACCTGCTTCGACCACCACTACGTTTTCCCCAGCGCCGCGGGCGAGCTGGTCATAGACGAGCAGTTCCGCGCGGCCGGTGAGATCGGCGTCCGCATGTGCGCCGCGCGCGGCAGCATGGATCTCTCTAAGAAAGACGGCGGCCTTCCGCCGGATAGCGTCGTGCAGACCATCGATGAGATCCTTCGCGACAGCGAGCGGCTTATCGATCTGTATCACGACCCCGCTTCGGGCTCGATGCGGCAGATCGCGCTCGCGCCGTGCTCACCGTTTTCCGTATCGGGCGAGCTGATGCGGCAAAGCGCCCTGCTCGCGCGGGAAAAAGGCGTGCGGCTGCACACGCACCTCGCCGAAACCGCGGACGAGGTGAACTACACGCTCTCGCGCTTCGGCATGCGCCCGCTCGACTACATGGAAAGTCTCGGCTGGCTCGGGCCGGACGTGTGGTATGCCCACGGCATCCATTTCAACGATGCGGAAATCGCCCGCCTCGCCGCGGCCGGCACGGGCGTCGCCCACTGCCCCGTCTCCAACATGAAGCTTTCCTCCGGCGTGGCGCGCGTTCCGGACATGCTCGCTTCGGGCGTGCCCGTCGGCCTTGCGGTGGACGGCAGCGCGAGCAACGACGGCTCGAATTTGCTTGAAGAAATCCGCGTGGGCTATCTGCTGCACAGGCTGACTTGGGGCAGGCGTGCGCCCTCGGGCTACGACATGCTCAAAATCGCGACCTCGGGCAGCGCGAAACTGCTTGGAAGAAGCGACATCGGCTCCCTCGAGGTTGGCAAGCGCGCGGACTTCTTCCTCATCGACAGCCGCAGGCTCGAGCTCGTCGGCGCGTGCCTCGACCCGAAAAGCGCGCTAGCGACCGTGGGCGTGCGAAACGGGGTCGATTGGACGTTTGCCGACGGGAAAGCCATCGTCAAAAACGGCAGGCTCGCCAACGTCGACGAGGAAGCGCTCGCAAAAAGGGCGAACGCGACCGTCGGGAGGTATCTGGGGCAGGCATAAACGATTGAAACCATCTCCCCGCCGCGCGGCGGGGTTTCTTTTTTGCCCCGTCCGATTGTATATTCACCGCGCGGGTTGAAAAAGCGCCGCGCCTCAACTATAATAGCCATGGAATCACGATTTCTCGATCGGAGGGCAGCATGATACAATTTGATCTCATCCGTAAAACGGACCCCGAAACCGCCGCGGCCATGGAGCTTGAACTCAAGCGCCAGCGCGACCATCTCGAGCTCATCGCAAGCGAAAACTTCGTGTCCGAAGCCGTCATGGCGGCGATGGGCAGCCACCTGACCAACAAATACGCCGAAGGCTACCCCGGCAAGCGCTATTACGGCGGCGAGTGCGTGGACATCGTGGAGAACCTCGCGCGCGAGCGCGCGTGCAGGCTCTTCGGCGCGGAATACGCCAACGTGCAGCCCCATTCCGGCGCGCAGGCGAACCTCGCGGTGTACTTCGCGCTGCTCAACCACGGCGACACGATACTCGGCATGAGCCTTAGCAACGGCGGCCATCTCACGCATGGCAGCCCCGTCAACATGAGCGGCAAATATTTTAACGTCGTGCCCTACGGCGTGCGGCCCGAGGACGAGCGGATCGATTACGACCAGGTGCGCGCCCTCGCTTTGGAGCACAAGCCCAAGATGATCGTCGCGGGCGCGTCGGCGTATCCGCGCGCGATCGACTTCGCGAAGTTCCGCGAAATCGCGGACGAGGCCGGCGCGCTTCTGATGGTGGATATGGCGCACATCGCGGGCCTCGTCGCGGCGGGTCTGCACATGAACCCCGTGCCGTACGCGGACGTCGTCACCACAACCACGCACAAGACCCTGCGCGGCCCGCGCGGCGGGCTGATCCTGTGCCGCGAGCAGTACGGCAAGGCCGTCGACAAGGGCATCTTCCCCGGCACGCAGGGCGGCCCGCTGATGCATGTGATCGCCGCCAAGGCCGTGTGCCTCCAGGAGGCGCTGCAGCCCGCGTTCAAGGATTATCAGCAGCGCGTCGCGAACAACGCGCAGGCGCTCGCCAGGGGCCTTGTCGCGTGCGGCGTGAAGCTCGTTTCCGGCGGCACGGACAACCACCTCATGCTCGTGGATCTCGGCCCCGACGGGCGCACGGGCAAAGAGATCGAGGCGCTGCTCGATTCCGCCAACATCACGGCAAACAAGAATACCGTGCCCACCGAAACGCGCAGCCCCTTCGTCACCAGCGGCATACGCCTGGGCACCCCCGCCGTCACCACGCGCGGGCTCGACGAAACCGACATGGACGCCGTGGCGGGCTTCCTCGCGCGCATCATATTCGAGGGTGAGGCCGCCGTGGCCGAGGTGAAGGAAAGCGTCGTCGCGCTCACGAAGAAATATCCGATGTACGAATAAGCGCAAGGCTTTTTAACGGAGGGTTTCGCCCGGCGGCGGAACCCTTTTTCATGCGCCCTCCCGCGCGAATATATTCGCTCTTTTTCGTTGACAATGCGCGTACGCGGTGCTATAGTATGTACGAAATCCGAGTATTATAGTAGGAATTTAGGTGACGCCATCGTGATGCTCTCGACGAGGGGCCGCTACGGGCTCAAGGCCATGATCGATCTCGCGGCCATATACGGCGAAACCAGGCTGAGCGCCGCAACGCTCGCGCAGCTTCAGGGCGTGAGCGACACCTACCTCGAGCAGCTCGTAAGCGCGCTCAAGAAGGCGGGGCTGGTCGTGTCCACGCGCGGCGCGCAGGGCGGCTACGAACTCGCGCGCGCGCCGGAGGAAATCAACGTCAACGAGGTGCTGCGCGCGCTCGAGGGCGACACCATACTCATCGACTGCGTGAGCGCCACCAGGGTGGATTGCCTCAACGCCTGCACCTGCTCGGCCCGGCCGCTGTGGCTCAAGCTCCAGAACCGCATCAACGAAGTGCTCGATTCCACCACGTTGAAGGACATGGCGGACGATTACAGGATACAGCTTGAAAGGAGTACCGATGAAGAGAATCTATCTTGACAACGCCGCCACCACGGCGCTCTCCCCGAAGGTATTGGAGGCGATGATGCCCTACCTCACGGAGATATACGGCAACGCCTCGAGCCCGCACTGGTTCGGGCAGGAGGCGCGGCGCGGCGTTGAGGCCGCGAGGGAGAAGCTGGCCGGCGCCCTCGGCGCGGACCCATCGGAAATCGTGTTTACCGGCGGCGGAACGGAGAGCGACAACGCGGCGCTCTTCGGCGCGGTCGAAAAATATAAAAAAAAGGGAAACCACGTCATCACGACCAATGTGGAGCACCACGCGATCCTGCACGCCTGCGAGGCGCTCGAGAAGAAGGGGTACGCGGTCACCTGCCTTCCCGTTGATGAATACGGCCTCGTAACGCCCGAGCAGGTCGCGGCCGCCATTACGGACAAGACCATACTCGCCTCGGTCATGTTCGCCAACAACGAGGTGGGCACGGTCATGCCCATACCCGAGATCGCGAAGGTCTGCCATGAGAAGGGCGTGCTCCTGCATACGGACGCGGTGCAGGCCGTGGGCCACATCCCGATCAACGTGAAAGAAATGGGCATCGACATGCTCTCCCTCTCGGCGCACAAGTTCCACGGCCCCAAGGGCGTGGGCGCGCTGTATCTCAAAAAGGGAATCCGCCTGCCGAGCCACATCGTGGGCGGCGAACAGGAGAAGGGCCGCAGGGCCGGCACGGAGAACGTCGCGGGCATCGTGGGCCTCGGCGCGGCAATCGAGCTGGCCGTCGCGCACATGCGGGAGAACGCCGCGCGCATGAGCGCGCTTCGCGACAGGCTGATAGAAGGCATACTCGGCACGATCCCCGAGGTCAAGCTCAACGGGCACCCGACGAAGCGCCTGCCCAACAACGTCAACGTGAGCATCAAATACATCGAGGGCGAATCGATACTGCTCATGCTCGACATGAACGGCATCGCCGCGAGTTCCGGCTCCGCGTGCACGAGCGGCTCGCTCGATCCTTCGCACGTTTTGCTCGCGCTCGGGCTCCCGCACGAGGTGGCGCACGGATCGGTGCGTCTGACGCTCGGCGACGACACTACGGACGAGGATGTCGACTACGTGCTTAAAATCCTGCCCGAAGTCGCAAAGAAGCTTCGGTTCATGAGCCCGCTCTGGAAGGGCGCCGTCGAATAAAGGAGGAGAAGGATATGTATACCGAGAAAGTTTTGGACCATTTTTCGCACCCGCGCAACATGGGCGAGATGCAGGACGCCAACGGCGTGGGCATGGTGGGCAACGCCAAGTGCGGCGACATCATGCAGATGTTTCTAAAGATCAGCGACGAGGGCGTCATCGAGGACGTTTCCTTCAAGACCTTCGGCTGCGGCGCGGCCATCGCCACCTCAAGCATGGCGACGGAGCTTATTAAGGGCAAAAAAGTCGAGGAGGCGCTCAAGCTCTCGAACTCGGCCGTCGTGGAGGCGCTCGAGGGGCTGCCGCCGCAGAAAATACACTGTTCCGTTCTCGCGGAGGAGGCCGTCAAGGCCGCCGTCGAGGATTACTACAAGCGCAGGGGCGAACCCGTGCCCGAGGGGACCGAGCGCAAGCACGCCGGGCATTGACGGCATAAATACCTCTCGAACTTTGAAAAACAGAAATTTCCATGCACGCGCGCGCTTTTTCGTGGGAAAGCTAGGTTTAGCTTACTGCATGAAAGGAGCGAATTCATGAAAGCGATTACCTTTGTGGCGGGGCTCGCCGCGGGCATGGCAGTGGCGACGGCCGCTGTGACCGCGATGTACCCGGATGTGTCGCGCCGGATGCTGCGCGATTCCAAGAGGATGTGGCGCAATGGGAAACGTACGGCCATGCGCCTGGGCGATATGCTCAACTGAACTTCAAAAAAGTGGCCACGCCACTTTTTTGAGATTACACGCTTCGCCGGAAATGCTCCGCATTTCCGGGCGGCGGCAGCCCGCGGGCCTAGCGTCCGCGGCGCCTCCCCGCCGCAGAGCAAAGCGTGGACGGAACGAAAGCCTCCGGCTTTCATCCGTTCCGACGCGCATGTCGTCAAAGCAGGAATTGAAGTCAAGGGGCTGCGGCCCCTTGACAGTCCCCGGAGTTTGGCGATTCCCTATGGCAGTTCGAGTTTACCAGCCGTGAACGCCCGATAAATTGAGCGACGCCGCTCTTTCTTTTCCGCGCGCCATCTGTTATAATTTGCATATGCTCTAGCCTGGGAGGTGCCTCGACATGACCGACAAAACCAACGAGACCATGTATTTTCGCATGCCGCGCGAGGACAGCAAGGCCAACGAGGTGCTCATGAACGTGTATGCCTCGATGCGCGAGCGGGGTTACGACCCGGTCAACCAGATCGTGGGCTACCTCATCTCGGGCGACCCGACCTACATCACGAGCTACAACAACGCGCGCTACCGCATCTGCAGTCTCGAGCGCGACGAGCTGCTCGAGGAGCTCGTGCGCTTCTACGTGCGCGCGCAGGACGCCGTCCTGGTTGAGGAAAACGGGAATACGCGCAACGATTGAATCCCACCGTGCGTCAGACATCGGGCGCGGCTGATACCCGCGCCTTTTTTTAAGGAGAATTCGATGAAACGCGTGCTTGCGCTGGACGTCGGCGACAAACGCATCGGTATCGCCGTGAGCGACCCCCTCGGCTTCACCGCCCAGGGGCTTGACACCTACGTCCGCGCGGGGAACGACGCGGCCGACGCGGCTTACATCCGCGCGCTCGCGGAGAAGTACGCGCCGGCGCGCCTGCTGTTCGGCATGCCGCGCAACATGGACGGCTCATACGGCTTCCAGGCCGAGAAGGTCAAAGCCTTCGCCGCGCTCGTGCTCGAGGGATGGGACGGCGATCACGCCTTCTTCGACGAGCGGCTCACGACCGTGTCCGCCGAGCGCGTGCTCATCGAAGCCGAGCTCGACTGGAAAAAGCGCCGCAAGGTCGTCGACAAGCTCGCGGCGACGATCATACTGCAGGCCTACCTCGATTCGCATCCGGCGCTGTAACCGCGCCGCCCGAAAACAGATCCAAAAAATTTTCCGGCAGCTCTTGACTTTGACGTCGCGTCGCCCTGTATACTCGCCTGAGAAAGGGAGGCCGCAGTGAAACTCACAACCATCAGCGAGGTATCGAGGAGCCTGAATCTCTCCACCAGAGCCCTGCGCTATTACGAGCAGCTCGGGTTGATCCGGAGCATGAAAAAGCAGGACTACGCATACCGCGTCTACGACGAGGCGTGCGTGCAGCGCTTAAGGCAGATACTGCTGCTGCGCAAGCTGCGCATACCGCTCAAGCAGATCAAGGCGATCTTCACGGATGAGGAAAAAGCGCGGATCGTGGACATTTTCGAGGACAACATCCGCGCGCTCGACAGCGAGATCGCGGCCTTGAACACGATACGCGGCATACTCGCGTCGCTCGTGTCGCGCCTGAACGTATGCCCGGAGCCGAGCCTGCGCCTGGAGCTGATGCGGAGCGACGAGATCCAAAAAATTGTGGAACCGCTCGGCCTCCCGAAGATCAACTTCAAGGAGGATATTTCAATGGAAGAACTGAACAGGGCGAACGAGCGCCTCAATGCGCTGCAGGACCGGGATGTGCGCATCGTCTACCTGCCCCCGGCCACGGTGGCGAGCATACGCATTGTCGGCGGCCTGCCCGAGATCGAAACCGGGGACCTGCTTGCCCGTTTCGTTCGGGAAACCGGACTTGCCCGGCGTAAGCCCGACCTGCGCCACTACGGCTTCAACAACCCGAACGGGACCGCGCCCGACGGAAGCGACCACGGCTACGAGCGCTGGGTGACCATACCGGACGACATGGAGGTGGCGGCGCCCTTCGTGAAAAAGCGCTTCGAAGGCGGGCTGTACTGCGCGCACACGATACCGATGGGCGCTTTTGAGGAGTGGGAACGCCTGTACGTCTGGTCGCTGAACAACGACCGTTACGAATTGGATTTCAGGGGCCCGGTCGAGGAATGCGAATGCATGGAAGAGCATCTCGATTACATCCACAAGCACATGCTGCCTCCAGACGACGCCTCCGTACAGCTCGACCTGCTGCTGCCCATCCGGGAAAAAGCGCTTTCCTAAAGCGCTGCGGGCAAAAAGCGGATGTATGCCGCCCCGGGCGCCGTACATCCGTTTCGCACATACGGTACACCGTATTGTTTCATCGATAACGGGAAGAAAGGTTAACGGATGAGCGATCACGTGAAGATCATACTCGGTATCCTGATCCCCTTCGCGGGGACGGCGCTCGGCGCGGCCGCCGTGTACTTTGTGCGCGGCGCGCTCAACGAGCGCGTGCAAAAGCTGCTGCTGGGCTTTGCCTCGGGCGTGATGGTCGCGGCGAGCATGTTCTCGCTGATCCTCCCCGCCATCGCCATGGCCGAGGAGCAGGGCGTCGTCAAATGGGTGCCCGCGCTGGTGGGCTTCCTCGCGGGCATCGGCTTTCTGCTGCTGCTCGACATGCTCATCCCCCACCTCCACCTCGGCGCGGACGCGCCCGAGGCCGCCCCGCGCGGATCTCGAAATCCACGATGCTGCTTTTCGCGGTGACGCTGCACAACATCCCCGAGGGCATGGCCGTGGGCGTCGTATTCGCGGGCATGCTCTCTGGAAACGCAGGCATCACGCTCGCCTCGGCGTTCGCACTCTCGCTGGGCATCGCGCTGCAGAATTTTCCCGAGGGAGCGATCATCTCTCTGCCGCTGCGCGCAAACGGCCTCTCGCGCAACCGGGCCTTCCTCTACGGCGCGCTCTCCGGCGCGGTGGAACCCATAGGCGCCCTGGCGACGATACTGCTCACGCGCGTAATGGTGCCGATACTCCCCTATCTTCTGTGCTTCGCCGCGGGCGCGATGATCTACGTCGTCGTCGAGGAGCTTATCCCCGAGGCGCAGCAGGGCGAGCACAGCAACATCGGCACCATCGGCACGGCGCTCGGCTTCGCGTTGATGATGGTGCTCGACATCGCGCTCGGCTGAACGCAAAACGCGGCGAAATCAGGGTTGACAAGCGATGCGCAAGCACTTATAATATCCCTTGCGGTTCGAAAAATCGCGCATCCTGCGGTCATGGCGGAATTGGCAGACGCGTACGTTTGAGGGGCGTATGGGCAACCGTATGAGTTCAAGTCTCATTGACCGCACCACCTTATCAACACCAGTTGATACAATAAAACCCGTCTCGGAGTGAGGCGGGTTTTGTTGTATGAGGCAACAGGCTAGATATCTAGGGATATTTAAGGTTTGAGGTGTTTGGAGTTCTTGATGCCGGTGCGCTTTGCAAGGGTGTTTTCGGGTTTACAACGGGCTGACGAAACGCAGTTTTCGAGTTTGAAACTTTTAGGGGGAATCGTTCAATAGTATAGGAATCGCTCACGGGTATCATAAATTGCCCTGTCAACCACGCCCGGAATCCGGCCGGTACATGAGCGCCTCCGTCAGCTCCGCCATGAACTCGATGGGTTCCTGAAAGTCGCTTTCTATCCATGTTTCTATGACGCTGATGAGCACGGCCGAAATCTGGGCGGCGATGTATTTGTACGCCCGGGCGTCGACGGCTTCCTGCTCAAGTCTCGCAAGGATGTGCTCCTGCGCGATGTAGGCCGCTATGATCTTGTGCGCGAAGCGGAGCAGCCCGCGGTGGTAGAACAGCAAAAGCGCCTCGCGGTTGTCCAGGACGAAGCGAAAAGCGAACAGGAGTATCTGCCGTACGCTCGTATGCGCAAAGTCCACCCGGGATTCCATCTCGCAAAAAATATCGTGGATGAGGTAATGCACCACATCGTCCTTCGACTGGAAATTGTTGTAGAAGGTTTTGCGCACGATGTCGGCGCGGCGGCAGATATCCGTCACGGATATCTGTGCGTACGCGCGTTCCCGAATCAGGGCCAGAAACGCGTCCGACACGGCTTTTTGCGTGCGCATGGCCACTTTGTTCGTCTGATTCCGAACCATTACTCAGTTCGCCCGCTTTGTGTAAGATGATCGGCAAAGCGCCTTTTTCATTGCTTTTTCCCGCTGCCATTATATAATGGAATCATTACTTATACAACTGTGTAATTTATGGCGGATGGAGAATGGGCGACGAACTGTATCTATTGACCGGGGCGGCCGGGCTTTTGGGCGGGAACATACTCGTACAACTGATCGCAAAGGGCGCGCGCGTGCGCGCGCTGGTGCTGCCGAACGACCCCGCGCTCGCGAACATGCCGTGGGAGGCGGAAATCATCGAGGGCGACCTGTTGGACGGCGCAGCCCTGGACAGATTCTTCGCTGTCCCCGCGGACAGCGAGGTCATCGTGATCCATGCCGCGAGCATCGTGACGCTGGACCCCAGGCCCAACGAAAAGGTGCGCGCGGTCAACGTGGACGGCACAAGGAACATCGTGGACAGATGCCTGCGGTATAAAGTCAAAAAGCTCGTCTATGTGAGCTCGACCGGGGCGATTCCCGAGCTTCCCCGCGCACAGGCAATCCGTGAGGTAGAGCGCTACGATTCCGACCGCGTGATCGGTTATTACGCCAAGACAAAGGCGATGGCCACCGACCTGGTGCTGCAAGCCGCGCGCGAGCACGAGCTGAACGCGTCCGTGGTCTGCCCGAGCGGCATCTTCGGGCCGAACGACTACGGCTTCGGCCTGGTCACGAGCTGCCTGAAGATGGTGGCCCGGGGCAGGCTTCGCATCTCCATCGGCGGCACGTTCAATTCGGTGGACGCGCGGGATTTGGCCTGCAGCATCATCGTCTGCGCGCAAAGAGGGCGCAGGGGCGAAAGCTACATCATGGCGAGCCGCTGCTACACCTTCGGCCAATTGATGGACGCCGTCTGCGAGGAAGCCGGAGTCAAAAAGCCCCTGTTCACGATTCCGCTTTGGCTCGTGCGCCCGTTTGCGGGCGTTGGCACGCTGTACGGAAAGCTGGCAAAGCAGCCCGCGTGGTTCAGCCGGTATACGGTCTACAACCTCATGCGGAACAACAACTTCTGCGCCGAAAAGGCAGAAAAGGAATTGGGCTTCCGCTGCAGGCCGCTCAACGAGTCCATCGCGGACACGATCCGCTGGCTAAGGCAGGTCGGGCAGATCGGCTCGAACTGAAGGCGGGCCGCGCCGCTGCCGGGCGATAAAAAATATGGGGGGCATAGCGATAATGGGAAACATCAGGTACACGGGCGGCACGGGCGTTCCGCACAAGGGTTTCGAGGACGAATTCCTGACGCATAAAAAATGCAGCGAATGGTGGTACGCCACAGGCTATCTCGAGGACGAGGAGAAAAAGCTGTATTCCTTTCAGTTCACGCTCGCCCAGATCCGGATCGCGGGCATCAAATTCCACATGCTGCTGAGCGCGCTGACGGACATCGGCGCCGGGAAGCATTATTACGCGCAGCATCAGGATTTTTCCAGCAAGCGCGTCACGAGCGATTTGAGTGAAACGACGTTCGGCGATCTTGCGAGCATACGCTATTCCCGAAACGAAAAAAGCGCTTTGGGCGACATGGAATTGTCCATGCAGGCAAAAGAGTACGAATTGAATTTGCGCATGCGCGCGCGCAAGTCCCCCGTCTGGCACTGCGAGGACGGGGAGCTTCAAATGGGGATTCTCGATGATCCCAAACAAGTCACTTACTATTATTCGCTGACCAACTTATCCCTCGAAGGCATTTTTATTTTGAACGGAAAAGCCCATACGGTGAAAGGCAAGGCCTGGTTCGACAGGCAGGGCGGAACGTGCAGGCTCACCGACCCCCGTACGAATTGGGAGTGGTTTTCGCTGCGCTTTTTCGACGAAGAGGAGGTCATGCTTTTCTCCTTTCCGCGCACCGGCTATGTCGATGGGACGTATGTCAAGGCGGACGGGACTTATCGAAGGCTGAATGATTATAGCATAGCGCCGTTGGATTTCTTCACGGAGCCGAGCACCGGATACAGGTTTTCCAACGGCTGGCGGGTGAAGTTCGCGGGCGTCAGGGAGGAGGAATATCTCGTCCGTCCGATAACGGACGGTCAGTTCAACGTATTTTTCTATGAGCTGCTGGCCGAGGTCATCAACAAAGAAGGCAGCTGCGTCGGCTACTGCGTCGTGGAACTGCTGCCGGGCGCGCGAAACAAGCGGATCAAGCCCTGGCTGGCCTTCAAAAGGAAAGGTTGAGCGTCCAATACTTAAAGAATTGTTTAGGAATATCATAAAGTTAGCGGCCGCATCCGAATCGTACAACGGAACCGCGCCTTTTATCCTTCTGCAAAAGCGTTTGCCGTTCGCGTTCAATTCCTGCTTTTCGCGTAAGCAAGGATCGCGCCGAGCGCAATAGAAAGGAACGCTGCAAACAGCACCCGGTAATCCGCGGGAAGCAGGAACGAAATCGTATGCGCGGGGATCCAGAACAGCGGAATCGTCCTTGCGATGATGAAGCGGATAAACGAGGGCCACTCGACGCTACGGACGAGCTGGCCGATCTTCGGCTTGCGTCCCGCGCACCGCTCGTCAATGTACAGGTCGGAAATCCGGTGCGCCGCCATGAACACCGGCGCAAACGTCAGGTTCATGATCGCGCTGCCCAGAAACGCAGCAAGGAACTTGCCAAGCCATCCTTCGCCGAGATAAAGATAGCCGTTCGCCGCCGCGCCCTGCACACCCGCGGGATAGAGCTGAAACATCAGCACGATCATCATGCCCACCACGCCCCACACGGCGGCCTTGGCGAGAACGCCCTTTGGCATACTCGCCATGAACAAGGAGGTCGTCCGGGAGCGGCCCGACCTCGAGGAGCAGCGCAAGCTCGGCTACATGCTCGACGACAACCTCGAATCGCTGCGCCGCGAGGGCGTGTATGAAAAGACGCGGGAGCTTCGCTATCCGTATTATTCCGTGGACCCGAACACGGGTTTCGGCTGGATCACCGCGCTGGTCTACGTCAACGGCGTCGAGGCCGCGCAGATCGGCGTGATGGAGCTGCACCGCGAGTTCACGCGCTACGAATACGAGCTGATCCACTTTTTGTGCAAGCTGGTCTCGCTGGAGCTGCAAAAGGATGATTTCTACAAGCAGAACCAGTCCCTGATGCACAGCGTGTTCCTCTCCGACTTGCTCGAGGAGCGTGTGCGCGACGCGCGCACCGCCAAAATACGCTCCAGACAGCTCAACTGGCAACTGTCCGACACCATGCAGCTGCTCACCATTTTCGATAAAAACTACGGCGTGTTCGACCGCAAGGCGCAGCTCATCGGCGAGCAGGTGCAAAAGCTGCTTGCGGGCAGCCGCTGGGTCATTTACGAGAGCGCGGTCGTGTTTTTGCTGCCCCTGCCCCTCCGGCTTCTGGAGCGCCCCAGGCCGGAGGACGCCATCGCGGAATACCTCGCCGCCAACCGCCTTTACGCGGCGCTCAGCGAGCCCTTCGGCGACGTGCTCGCGCTCAAAAAATACTATCTGCAATGCCGCAGCGCTTTCGAGCTGGGCGCCCGGCTCCACCCCCGGCGCCAGCTTTACGGCTACGCGGATTACGCGCTGTATCACATCGGCGCGCTCGTCTCGAAAAGCGGCAGGCTGGCGGACTTCTGCCACCCCGCGGCGCCGGCCCTCGCGGAGTACGACAAGCAGCACGCAAGCGAACTGTTCCCCACGCTCGAAGCATACCTCGAGCACGTCGACGACCCTACGCTCGTGGCGGCGCGGCTGAACATCCACAAGAACACGCTCTTTTACCGAATCAACAAAATCAAGGAGCTGTTCGGCCTGGAGCTTCGCAGCGGCTCGGAGCGCGCGCGCATCCTGCTGAGCATGGCCTTCATGAAGCTCGAGTGAGCCGACGGGCGCCGGAGAATGTCCGGCGCCCATCTTCTCTTGGGAGGAGATGCCCTTCCCGTCCATGCGGGGCGGGCGTTTCCGTTACGCTTCGAGCTTGCCCTTCTCGGATTCCCGCACGTCCGCGTGCTCCTTGATGGCCACGTTTTCGTCCTGCACGATGATCGATTTGGCCCAGGGGAACACCTCGTCGTCGATGACGGTCCACATGCCCGACATAGCTGAAAGCTTCATGTCGCAGGAAGCGCTCGTGTTCCAGTCGCTCCCGCCTATCGAGATGTAGGAAACTGCTTTTTTCTTGAGCTTGCGCGGATCGGGGCCCGGCTTGCCCATCTGTGCGGCGATTTTGCCCGCGATGATGTTGATGCCGGTATCGTGGGCGGGGCCGCACAGCCTGTCCTGCAGCAGGCGGAATATTCCGGGCGCGCCTTTCTCAAAGATAGGCATCGCGAAGATCACGCCGTCGGCGTCGAGTATCTTTTCCTCGATCCATTTGAAGTCGTCTTTGATGACGCAGTCGCCGTTGCCGCCGCTCATCAGGCTCTTCACGCAGGCGATGCAGCCCGTGCAGGGCTTCAGGTTCAGGTCGAGCAAATGGATAAACTCGATTTCCGCCCCCTGCTCGGCCGCGCCCATCAAAGCCTCTTTTGCCATGCTGTCGTTGCTGCCGTTCTTTGAACCCCCGGAAATTGCAATTACTTTCATCGTATTCCTCCTATGATTTTTGTTGAACCCGTTGCATGTTGTCTGGTTTTATGGTTATATTTCAATATGCCGAACGTGAATGGATACGGATTCGGGCACTAATGGGACGAACGAACTTATGGTTTTATGATACTCAGGCGATGCGGCGATTTGAAATACATAAATCGTATTGATTCATAACTGATCCGGAATGGATCCATCCCAAGACATTCCATTTTCGTACAGGTATGTGCGGCGCGATGCCGCGCGCCGGGAGGAGAGGATGCGCGATGACGCTGACCAACATACACTATTTCGTCGAGGCCGCGCGCTGCGAAAACTTCACGGAAGCGGCAAAGAGCCTGTTCGTTTCCCAGCCGAGCCTGAGCAAGCAGATCGCGCTGCTGGAAAAGGAGGTCGGCACGCCGCTGTTCTTCCGCACGAACCGCAGGGTGCGCCTGACACCGGCGGGGCGGTACCTGTACGAGCAGCTCAAGGATGTATACCGCCTCACCGAGCACGCTTTCGAGCGCGCCCGCGCCATCGGGCAGAACATCGCGGGGGACATTTCCGTGGGCGTGCTGGAGGCGCAGGAAATCAACCGCGTGATCGTGCAGAGACTCCACGCCTTTTCCGGCAAATATTCCGAATTGGATATCCGCCTCGAGCGGGCCGGCTTCAGCAACCTGCGGCGCGGGCTGCAGAACGGCTACTACGACCTCATCATCACGCTTTCATTTGAAATGGAAAACATCGCCTTCGCCCAGCAGGAGATCATTCTGCACTCCCGCGGCGCCTTTGCCATCAACCGCAGCAACCCCAAGGCCGCCATAGAAAACCTGACGCTCGACATGCTCGCAAACGAGGATTTTGTCGCCATCTCGCCCGAGGAATCGCCCAACGGATATTCGCTGATGGTAAAGCAATGCAACGTGCACGGCTTCACGCCGCGCATCGTGCGCAAGCTCACCTCGCTTGAAAGCCTGCTGCTGTGCGTGGAGGCGGGCATCGGCATCGCGATACTGGATCGAAATACGCGCCTCGAGAAGGACAGCGCCGTGCGCATCGTTTCCATCCCGGAGAGCGATTTTTCCCACGTCAGCGCCATCTGGCTCGAAACCAACAGCAATCCCATCGTGAGGCGGCTGGCCAAAGCTTTGAGCATAGGCTCGGCGAATTTCCAATAGCCGTCTGTTCATAGCAGCCGCTTTCAGCTATAACACTCTTGCTTTACCCAAGCGAAGGACAGGGCCACGCCGGACGGCGGCCCGAGCGCCGCATGGGGACTGAGGAGTCAGGCGGCGAAGATAAAATGTACCCATAAAATGGACAATTGAAAAGTTCAAAAACCCCGGAATGTGGACAAGGAAAAGTTCAGCGTGATCTCAGACCCTGAAGTGTGGACAGGATAAAGTTCGGCGAAGCGCGGGTTTCGCTGCTACAATGGAATCAAAGGATCACGAAAGGAACGGAGGCGTTCGAATGGCCAGCCCATTGAGTCCGCAGCAGATCGCGATTCTGAAAGCCAGCCCTTACGTCGCCAGCGTCACGGCGCGTCAGATCAGCTTCACGGCGCAGTTCAAGCAGCGGTTTTACGAGGAATATACAGCCGGAAGGAAACCGTGCGACATCTTGACGCGGATGGGGATTGATCCGGGCGCGCTGGGGGGACCCCGTATCGCGGGCATTCGCGTACACGCGCTCGAGCAAGGCAGGAGCGGATACGGTTTACCCGACCGCAGGGCGCAATGGCAGCCCGGCGCATCCCATGGACGGGCAAAAACGAGCGCGGAAAAGATCGCGCGGCTGGAGCACGAGCTTGCGTACACGCGCCGGGAGCTGGAGTTTATAAAAAAAATGATCTCGGCGGACAGAAAGGCAAATCGGAGACGCTCATGGGAGGAAAACCGGACGTCAAATACGGAATCATCCGAGAAATGACCGGGCGCGACAAGCCGCCCGTGGGATAGTCCAGCCCGGCCAGCAGCGAGAGCAGCGTGGTTTTCCCGCTGCCCGAAGGGCCCGCGAGCGCGTAGAAGCGCCCGCTTTCAAAGCTGTGGCTCACGCCCTTGAGCGCGCGCACGGTCTGATACTTGTTGCGGTACGCGTAGGCCGTTTCCTGAAGCTGCAGTTGTGCCATAGTCGGCTCCTTTCTGTTTCAGACAACTTGTTCCCTTCCATTCGCTCTGATTCTATGCTTCATTCCTTAGCCTGAACAAGCGCCATCACGCTCTGCGAGTCGAACAGCGCCGCTACGACGGCCGCGCCAGCGGCAAAGCACGCCGCGCAAACGCCCGCCGCGGCGAAGGCGGAAGGCCCATATCCTGCGGCCAGCGCCGCGCACGCGCCGACGAGCGCGCCCAGCGTGCCGAGCAGCGCCTGCTCCAGGAGCATCAGGGCGAACGCCTTCCTTCGCGGCGTGCCGGCGCAGCGCATCAGCACGAGCTTCCCCCTTCGCGCGCGCACGCCGATGAGACCCGAGCACAAACCGACGCCCAGGCAAAGCACGCATACTGCGGGCGTCAGAGCCTCGCACAGGCGGATGTCGCGCGTCAGCCCCTTCACGGTTTCGAGGAACAGCTTATCCTGTATGACCAGCGAAAACGGGCCGTAGGCGCTGTGGGAGGCGGTCGCGTCCGGCGCGTCGAAACAGGCGAGCGACGCCGCGCGGAATTCCTCAAGCTTGCGGTTATCCTTGAGGATGAAGCTCGCGCTCTCGGAATAGAGGTATTGCCCCTCCGCAACGGCTGCCTGCTGAAGGTACGCAAACGGGCAATACGCGGCCTCCGCCGCCATGCCGCGGATGCAGCCGATCACGAGGAAAGGGCGCATCTCTTCAGAAAGCTTGAGGCTATCCGGAAAGTACAGCGCGTATCGAAGGGAGAGCTTATATTGATCCCCGAGCTCAAGCCAGCATTTATCCATGATCGCCTCGCTCACGACCAGGACGGGCTCCGCGCTTTGCATATCCTCCCAGCCGTAGCCCGGCAGGAATTCGAAGCTCACGCCGTATTCCGGCCGAAGCTCCGGCGCGGCATCGAGGCCCGTGACGGCCGAGAGCGTGGGCAGGTCTCCGACGTCGATATCCATCCTCCCGAGCCGCACCACGAAGGTTGTCTTCAGGTTCAGCCTTTCGACGTAGTCCGCCAGGCCGTACGCGTCGTAGACCAGGCGCTCCATCGCACCGATCAGCCTCAGTCCTTCCGTGCGCACGCCGTCCGCGCTCGCGACCGCGCAACGGATCTCCATGTCGTCATACGCCATATCAAGCGCCTGCTCCTGCTTTGCCTTCGTGGCCGCGAGCAAGCTGAGCAGCACGCAGAGCGCAGCCGCGAGCCCAAGCGTCGCGAGGCTGGTCCACGGCGTGCGCGCGATCCGTTTCAATACATAGCGCAGCGTCATGCCTTACTCCTTCGCGCTTCCAATGAGTTCCCGCGGGTTTTTATACGAGAGCCCCGCGCCGATGAGAGCCGCAAGGACGATTATGAACGTCGCGCAGGCGAGGACCGCGAGCCGGATTGCCATTGTCGGCCGCCCGACGGGCGACCCGCCGCCGAGCAGTTCCGCCGCGCGGTTGAAAAGCGAAAACGCGAGCGCGCCTCCCGCGAGGCCGCCAACGGCGACGGGGAGCGCGCAGCGCAGCAGGAACGAAGCGAACAGGCCGCCCTTCTTCGCGCCGAGCGAGCGCATCACGCCAAGCTCCTGCCGGTTGCGCGCCGACGCGAGCGCGAGGAACACGCCCGAGGCGAGCGCGAACACGAGCGCGCAGCCGAGCGCGACGCGCCGCGCATTTTTCGCGAAGGCCTGCATGGCAGGAGCAGCGTCGGAATAGCCCTGGTCGTAGATGATGAATTTGCCGCCGCTGCCGGGCTGGAGCTCTTCCATTTCGGCGAGGTTTGGGTTATGCCCCCCATCGTCGAAAAAGAATGTATGGGGTGTCAGGTCTATCGCATAAGATTGTCATCCCTGTACGCGATAGCCCCTTCTGCTTGCCCGCTTGAAGGTGGTGCTAAGTTGTTTTTATCAATTAGGTGCACTCCGTTTCGAGGGTGCGTTTAACTCAACTGCGAACCTTGAAACATTGTCCAGACCACGGCGAGCAGAACCAGTGCCGCAGGTGGATACACCCAAAGCGCTGCATAGCACCGAACCATTGCCTGCTCCGCGAGGATCTGCTCATGCTCCGGCTCCCCCCGCAGAAAGGCCAGCAACTCTTTCTCGCGATTGGGTGCAACGGCGCGGAAAAAGCGGCTGAAGCCGGCCTTATCAATTTCTTTACGCCATTCGGGGTACAGGGCTTTAAGGCGGCCGGCGATTAGCCGCCCGGCAACACGCGCAGTCCCAAAACCGGCGATCAGGGCTATTTCCACAGCGGTGACTAAATAGGCGAATACGTCGCTCCGGCAGGACTTAAAAGTCAGAGGTAGGATCAGGGAAAAGGCAAGCAACCCCCAACTAATGCTTTTGCAGGCTTTCGCACTGATTAAAATGGATTTTTCCATGGCAGCCTTTCTTGTAGAAATGAAGCTGAACGCAGCTGTGGTGCCGGCCAGGCCCTGTTACATCGAACCTATCCCGTTGAAACATGAGAGAAATCGATCATAGTAATCTTTCGTCATCTGCAAAAAATAGCGGTTTCCATATTTTATCTTTCCATGCGCATCTTTATGATATAATATGAATTGTAGCATAACCAACGTCCCCGGTAAATACGTTTCGGGATGCAGGGGCATATTTTTCAGATGTTCAGCTAATGTGTATTTCTCACTGTATAGTATATATTTATGAGAAACGCGCATTGACAAATCCCTTTGCTCACCGTATTGTATATGTAAAGGCGGTGTTTATTTGGGGATATGGAAAAGCGATAAGCTATTTTTTATGCTTTGCTGGGCAACTTACCTAAGCGCCTATCTCTGCCGGATCAATCTATCCTCCGCACTGGAGAAGATGGCCCCGGGGCTCGGGGTGGAAATACCGGCACTTGGATTGTTGGGATCGCTCTTTTTCATTACATATGCTATCGGTCAGCTGATTAATGGCTTTATCGGCGACCGTGTGATTCCGAAACGCTTTATCCTGATCGCTCTGTCGGGCACGGCGCTGGCAAACTTGCTTATTTCTTTGAGTAAAAGTTACGTGGTGGTGCTGCTTTTATGGTGTGCAAACGGCTATTTTCAATCCATGTTCTGGGGTCCGCTCATGCGGATGCTGTCGATGCGGTTTTCGCCGGAAAGCGGCAGCGCGGTAGCCACCGGCATGAGCACATCCATGACGGCGGCTTATATCCTCTCGTGGTCGGTACTGGGCATAGCGCTTGTCAACCAAGGATGGCAGACATATTTTGGGGTGCCTTTCTACTGTGCGCTTTTCATGCTGGCGCTCTGGGCGCTGTACCTGATTTTTGGAAGGCGCTCCTATACCGCCTATCCGGCCGCTGCCCCCAACGATATCCGAATATTGTTTGCGGCCATATCCAAATACCGGTTGTGGCGAGTGTGCATCGTATGCATCTGCCAGGGTATAATCAAGGATGGCGTGACGCTCTGGGCGCCAATTATTTTATCCGCGCTCCTGGGATTTAATATGAAGCAGTCGCCTTTCTTTCTCATCCTTTTCCCCTTGGCTAACTTTGGCGGGGCGCTGTTGTCAGGCGCATTGTCAAAGCGGTTATCCGGCAATATCCAAATACCTATGCGTTACATTTTTTCCGGTGTGCTGCTCTGCTGCGTGTTGCTCATGGTTCCGGGAATGCCGGCCGTAGCTTCGGTTATACTGATGGCCTGCATCTCAGCGTTAATATTCGGCTGTAACAACATTCTCTTGGGCATCGTGCCATTGTCTTTCGCCCAGGAAAATATCGTATCGTCGCTTGCGGGGATATTTGATTTTTCGGCCTATGTAGGCGCCGCAATCTCCGCATTAGCGCTGGGGATAGTCGTAACCAGCCAAACTATCGTGCCCATCGCTGCGTTCTGACTTGCGGCAGGAGTCATAGCGTTTTTCGCGCTCCTGGAGATAACGCCCAATGTAATCGAACAGCAGGAAGAAAGGAATGTATGAAAGACGACGAAATAAACATATTGCTGAGGATCAAGAAAGCCTATTCCGGTCTTACCGGCGTGAAAAAAAAGCTTGCGGATTATATCCTGCAAAATCCGCAGCGCGTGATCCATATGCCCATGGATGAGTTGGCCTCGAATGCCGGCGTATCGCAAGGGAGCATCGTCAATTTCGCCAAACAAATGGGCGTTTCCGGGTTTACGAAGCTTAAAATCGGCATCGCGCAGTATCCGCCGCCCATCCGCCACTGGATATCGGATGATCTCATCCCGGATAACCTTGCAGAATGCGATTCGCCTAAAGGCATTATGCAGCAAATGATCCGATCTGCAAAAGCATCCTTTGATGCCACCTCAGAACTGCTCACGGATCAGGAGCTGGAGCGCGCTGCATCTATACTCAGCGCGGCACGCCGCATTGATATCTACGGCGCGGGCGCTTCCGCTATGGTTGCGGCAGACGCTTATTACCGCCTGATGCGTATCGGGCTGCCTGCCTTTCACGTAACCGACAATATGCTCGGCGCGCTCTCGGCCTCCCTGCTGGACGAGCACTGCGCCGCTTTCGGGATATCGCACAGAGGTAAAACGCCAGAAACCCTCCGCGCGATGAAAATCGCCAAAGGCCGAGGGGCGAAAACGCTCTACCTGGGCAGCGTTTCGCACAGCCCGCTTGCAGATTTGTGCGATGTTTCCCTAATCGTCCCCTCCCAGGAGGCGGAAGCGAATCGCGAAGCGGTGTTCGCCCGGCTGACGCAGCAGCTCGTGATTGATAGCCTTTGCGCATATATCAACAGCAAGCGTCCTAAACGGGACGCCGCGGCACTTCAGCAATCCATCGAATTGTACGAGCAAGACACAAAATAGGCGAGGAGGAATTTTCGTGGATATTCAATATCTGCTTCCGCATGGTGGCTGTTTTTACAAGGCAAACCTACACTGTCACAGCGTACATTCCGACGGAAAGCTTAGCCCGGCGCAGCTCAAGTCGCATTATAAAGCTTGCGGATACAGCGTGCTCGCCTATACTGATCACAATGTCTACAATGATTTTACGCATCTCTCGGAAGCGGATTTTCTGGTGCTGGCGGGATACGAATTGGATGTCACGACCTCGAACGGCGCGGACGTATTCCCCAAGGCTTGCCACATAAACGCCATCGCCATCGATCCGAAAAGGGCATTCTATGTTTCGTCTCCGGCGGCGTATGATTTTAATGAGATCAACAGGACCATTGCGAAACTGACCGAGGCAGGCTTTATTGTCAATTTTAATCACCCCGGCTGGTCTGTGCAGGACGCGCGTGAGATCCTCGCGCTGGAGGGACTCACCTGCTTTGAAGTGTATAACAACGAATGCGAGGTCAAAACCTTTAACGGATACGGCCACCAGCATTATGATATCTGGCTCAAATCAGGCAAAAGAGCCTTTGCCATCGCAACGGATGACAATCACGACGTTTACAGTGAACACGGCATAAACGACATGTGCGGCGGCTGGACAATGTTCAAAGCACAAACGCTTTCTTACACGGCAATCCTCGACGCGCTGCGCCGGGGGGAGTTCTATGCGTCAAACGGTCCGGCAATCTACAATTACTATGTAAAAGACGGAAAGCTCTGTGTCGATTGCTCGCCCGTGAGACTCATCGTGCTCAAATCCATGCATATCGGCGGCTCGAAAAGCGTCACAATGGAAGGCACGCCCATTACCCATGCCGAGTTTGATTTGAGCGAGCCGGATATCCGAAATTTCGCGCGACTCGAGCTCGTGGATATTAATGGCCGGGCCGCGTTTACCAATCCTTATTATTTGTAGCGGAGTTTGAAACCAGCAACGGCCCGAATGCGCCTGCGCACGCAATACTCGGCTCTCCTTCTTAATTCAACCATACGCATTAAGTCCGCAAGCGCTGCCTTGTCTGCGCTTGCGGACTTTTATTTATGGAGTTTGCGTGCGGCGCAGCCCGCGGATTATTCAGCGGGTTGGAATGCCCAGAAATGCACCATATTCATATCAACGTCAATATCCGCAAAATGGTCGCCTACGCCCATGACGGTTTCATGCACGCCGTGGTCCGGAGCGAACGCCAGCAGAGTGTCGTGTTTCTTCCAGTGCTCCTTAACGGCATCGCTCAGCGTGGCGAAAGTGCGAATATGCCTGTTGAGAGCGCTCATGGATACCTCGCTCTCCGGCGTGGTCTCGTGGATCCGGTCGTCATAGTCCATCTGATAGACCAACAGAAAATCGTATTTGTCTTCCCGGATCAGCCGGAGGCCGGTTTCTTCTATTTCCTTGTCGCTGTCGTAGATAAAGTAATCGATGGGACGTTCCAAAAAGATCTTGGACATGCTGGAGTCCGTCCGCACCAACAATGCGACCTTCTTCCCGGCACGCACCAGCGCGTCGAAGATCGTGTCGATGCGGATGAGGATCTTTTCATACTTCCGGATGCCATGCACGACAGGCATGGCCCCTGTGAACATGGTGCCGAAGTTTACCGGCGTTACGGGTGGAAAGACCGCGCGCATAGGCATGGTCAATTGGGTGCGAATCATTACGGGTATGAACAGATCCGTATACTTCTGGTACAGCCAGAAGGCCAAGCAATCAGGATTATAGCACAATACGCGGTCGGCCATACCGCTTTTGGAAAAAGCTTTCACCAGCGCGTCTACCGCAGCCAAGGGCGCTTCCGCGTGCATGGGCGCAGGCACGCCCATAGCCTTTGTTACGCTTGCGGCGAACCCGGTCAATTTGTTGTTGTTAAGCATAATCAGTTCCTCCTAAAAAATATTATACTGCTTACAGGAACGTGGGGTGGCGCAGGACCTCATATCATGCGCATCCCGGTTGTATTTGAAAACGCGAGGAAGATGCGTTGTTTAAGCGCATTCCCGCATGCATTATATTCTATCAGCATATAGCCGAGCGCTTACTCGGCGCGCACACATGCCACGAAATGTTTGGGTCGCAGTTCCCGCAATTCAGGATTCTTGACCAGGCACGCGTCGCAGGCGTAGTCGCAGCGTTTGCTAAACCGGCACTCATCCGGCAGATCGACCGGGGAAGCAACCTCGCCTTTAATGAGGGTCCTCTTGGGTTTGTCTTTCCCGACTACAGGAATAAGAATCGCGGAGAGAAGCGCCTTGGTGTAGGGATGCAGCGGATTTTGGAACAACTCATCCGCCGGCGCTTTCTCCACCATCTGCCCTAAGTACATCACGGCGATATCATCGGAAAAATATTTGACAACGGACAGATCGTGGGTAATGAAGATATATAATGAAAAAGAACAATTCCAACGGTCCAAGCGCCGGTATTTCCACCCCGAGTCCCAAGGCCGTCTTCTCTGGTGCGAAGGATAGATTGACACGGCAGAAATAGACGCCCATGTACATCGCACGACAAAGTATAAAAACAGCTTACAGCTTTGCATACCCCCAAATATACACCGCCTTACGCATATGATACGGTGCATAGAGGGATTTGTCAATGCGTATTTCTCATAAATATATACTATATAGTGAGAAATACACATAGTTGAACATCTGAAAAAATACGCCTCTGCATCCCGAGACGTATTTATCGTGGACGTTGGTTATGCTACGACGGCAACCAGAGATTCGGCAAGAGGCCTGATGATCGTCGACGCTGTTTATTAATCATCGAGCGGCATATGCCCGTGGCCATTCAAATCATCAGCACCGGTTGATGCAACGAAACCCGCCTAACTTCAAGGCGGGTTTCGTTGTACGGGAAACGCGATCACGGGTTGCGGCAGGCAACGAAATGCCCGGGACGCGTTTGCGTCAGGGGAGGTTCTCCCTCGAGGCATTGCGCGCATACCCGCGTACATCTCTTGGCGAAGCGGCATTCGTCGGGCAGATTCACCGGAGAGGTAACCTCGCCGCGCAGGATGATCCGCTTGCGCTTTTCCTCATGGTATTCGGGCACGGGGACCGCGGAGAGCAGGGCCCTGGTATAGGGATGCGTCGGCGCGCCGAAGAGCTCCTCCACCGACGCTTTTTCCACCATCCTGCCCATGTACATCACGGCGATGTCTGTGGAGAAATAATTCACCACGGACAAGTTATGGGTGATAAAAATATAGGAAAGGCCCATTTTATTCTGCAGTTCCTTGAGCAGGTTCAATATCTGCGCCTGAATGGATACGTCAAGCGCGGACACGGGCTCGTCGCACACGATGAATTCCGGGTTCACCGAGAGCGCCCGGGCGATGCCGATACGCTGGCGCCGGCCGCCGTCGAGCTCGTGCGGGTAGGAGTTCACAAAACGCTCCGCGAGGCCCACCATATCCATCAGCTCCGCTACGCGCATGTCGAGCTGCCGCTTGTCGCGGATCATGCGGTTGAGCATGATAGGCTCGCGAATGGTCTGGCTGACGGTACGCCGCGGATTCAGAGAGGAATAAGGGTCCTGGAAGATGATCTGCATTTTGGGGCGCAGCTCCCGCATCTGCCGGTGGGAAAGCCCGGTGATGTCCACCCCGTTGAAGACGATTTCGCCGCAGGTGGGCTCGATCAGCCTGAGTATCGTCCTGCCGATGGTGGACTTGCCGCAGCCGGATTCACCGACGATGCCCAGCGTCTTTCCCCGTTCCAATGTGAAGTTCACGCCGTCGAGCGCATGGAGCGCACCGTGCTTCGCCTTGAAATGCTTGCTCAGATTCCGAACTTCAAGAATGTTGTCAGCCATCACCGCTTGCTCCTTTCGATGCGAAAGCCGGGATCTTCGTAGGCGATGCAGGCAACCATATGCGTGTCGCCGATCCATTTTGCCTCCGGGACGCGTTCCCGGCATTTGCTCCGGGCATATCTGCAGCGGGGCGAAAACGCGCAGCCCGGGGGCAGGTCCGTGGGATCGGGCATCAACCCCGGTATGGGCGTGAGCTGGGCCGCGCGGTTGTTGATGTTCGGCAGGGAATTGAACAGACCTTCGGTATAGGGGTGCCTTGTGTCTGTGAATACGTCCTTCACGGTGCCGCTCTCCACGATCCGGCCGGCGTACATCACGCTCACCTCGTCGCACATATCCCCGACGATGCCCAGATCATGGGTGATGAGCAGCATGGAAGTTTTATAGTTTTCCCTCAGCTCGTCGATCAGTTCCAGCACTTGCGCCTGAATGGTCACATCCAGGGCCGTAGTGGGCTCATCCGCGATCAGCAGATGGGGATTGCAACAAAGCGCGATTGCGATCACGACCCGCTGCTTCATGCCGCCGGAAAGCTGGTGAGGATAGTCGTTGGCACGGGTGCCCTTGATGCCCACCATTTCGAGCATATTCATCGCCCTTTTCTCAGCCTCCGCGCCGGAGACTTTTTCGTGGAGCAATATGCTCTCCGCAATCTGGCTGCCTATGGTCAGCACCGGGTTGAGGGCGGTCATGGGATCCTGGAAGATCATCGCCACTTCCTTGCCGCGCACCGCGTCCATCTCGGTATCCTTCATCCTGAGGACGTTGTATCCGTTGACCAGTATGCTGCCCCGGCGGATTACGCCGGGAGGCGTCGGGATCAGATTCATGACGGCAAGCGCGGTGCTGGTCTTGCCCGCTCCGGTTTCCCCCACAAGCCCCATGCAGCGTTGGCGTTTCACGCTCAGGCTGATATCGTTCACCGCGTGGACGACGCCGTCCACCGTCGCGTATTCCACAACGAGATTCCGGATATCCAGCATAACATCGCTCGTGTGCATAGTCGCCTCTCTATTTTTTCAGTTTGGGGTCAAAGCTGTCCCGCACGCCGTCGCCGATGAGATTGAATCCCATCACCGTGATCATAATGGCCAGGCCGGAGAACAGGGTCATGTAGCTGTATCCGCGGATATAGCCCCGTGCGGAAGCGAGCATGGTGCCCCATTCCGGCGTGGGCGCGGTGATGCCCAGGCCGATGAAGCTGAGCGCGGCGATGGCGATGATGGTGCCGCTGATGCGCAGCGTCGCCTGCACGATCACGGGGGCGAGCGCGTTCATCAGCACGTGACGGAAAATGATCACCAGATCGTTTGCGCCGGCCGCGCGCGCGGCTTCCACGAACTCCATATCCCGCACTGTCATCACGGATGCGCGGGCCACTCGGGTGATGGCCGGGATGGCGCCGATCGATACCGCCACCACCAGCATGGAAACGCTTTGCCCGAAGGCGGACACCAGACAGATGCCCAGCAGTATGGACGGCACGGACATGAATATGTCCGCCAGGCGCATAATGACGGTTTCCGCAACGCCCCCGTAATACCCCGCGACGGCGCCAAGCACCACGCCGGCCAAACAGGAAACAAGCACCGCCGCAAATCCAATGGAAAGGGAATAGCGCGCACCCCACACCACCCGCGCGAAGATATCGCGCCCGTACTCGTCGGTGCCGAACCAGTGCTCCGGGGAGGGCGGCTGCAGGCGCTGGGCGATGTTCTGGCCCACAACGTCCTTTTCATAGTCGAAATAGAAGTTGCCCGCCACGGCGATGAGCACGATGGCGCCCACGATGCACAGGCCCAGCATGGCGCCGAAGCTTTTGCGATAGTTGCGCCATACCTCCGCCCACATGCCGCGGGCCTTGGTTTTGCTCTTTACGGAAGCTGGATTGCCCTTCATTCTTCTCGCCCTCCTATCTGGAATACTGGCCCTTGATGCGGGGGTCCACGTAGGCATAGACGATATCCACGATCAAAAGCAGCACGGCCACGGTCATCGTCGTCAGGATCAGGCATCCGGTGACCATGGGGGTATCCCGCTTGGCGATGCTGTCCACGATCAGCCGGCCCACCCCAGGCCAGGCGAACACCGTTTCCACAATGACGGAACCGCCCAGGGACGCGCCCAGCTCGATGCCGATCACCGTGATGATGGGGATAAGGGCGTTTCGCAGGGCATGCTTGCGCACCGCCACCTTTTTGCTCACGCCTTTTGCGCGCGCGGTGCGGATGTAATCCTCGTTGATCACCTCGAGCATAGAGGAGCGCGTGGTGCGCGTGAGCTGCGCCATCTTCGCCACCGCCAGCGTAACGGCGGG
>MWBW01000008.1 GCA_002069725.1 Firmicutes bacterium ADurb.Bin248
GACAGCGCGACTTGCGGAGGTGTCCGCTGAAAAGGAGCGGAAGCGTAATCAAGATCGAGAAATCCGATTGTTCATGGAGGCACTAAAGAAACAACCCCTCGTCCTCAAAGAATGGGACGAAAGGCTGTGGATAGCAATAATCGACCGGGCGACGGTGTACCGCGACGGCAGGATTACATTCAAGTTCAAATGTGGCAGTGAGATTGAGGTGGAGCGTTGAGTGCTCCACCGTCTTTTTTTGCTCTCTGTACCAATCGAAAGCGCGGGTATGAAACTATTTTTTTGCAAATGAAACCCTCTGAAAAAATGAAACTATTTTGAGTAATCGAAGGCATAGGTATGGGGAACGGCGCTTATTCGTAGGAAAACACGACTGTACTGCAGCAAGCTGGCGGTGGATAAAAGTCCCCAAAATACAAAAAAGCCCGCGTTTACAGGCTTTTCAGGCATAAAATAAGAACGCTAATGTTGACACTCTTCGTATCAATATTAGCGTTCTTATATGGCGGAGAAGGAGGGATTTGAACCCTCGCGCCGGTACACCCAGCCTACTCCCTTAGCAGGGGAGCCCCTTACAGCCGCTTGGGTACTTCTCCGCGCCACGCCGCCGACAAAAAAAGAGGATCGCGGTCTGCGGAACCTTCGCTCCTTTTCCGTCAAATATGACGACATTCCGCTCGGGAATATCCCCATATTTGGCGGAGAGAGAGGGATTCGAACCCCCGGTGCCTTGCGGCATCACCGGTTTTCAAGACCGGCTCCATAAACCACTCGGACATCTCTCCTCGTCGGCTTGTGTATTATAGCAAACGCGGCGGCAAAGTGTCAAGCGAAACGGGCGCGCGCAAGGCCGCGCATACTAGTTTTTAACGGCTGATTTTTCTTTATGCGGCGTTTTGCTTCGCCTGAAACACGCAGCGTCATTTTGAGGCTCGCGGATCGCACGCGAATCGACGGGGATGCGCGCCGCGCGAAAATATGATATGCTTTTGCATAAGCGCGATGGACGCGCTTGCGGGAAACGGCGCCGCCGCTGCCGCGGCGCGGGAAAACGAATGCGGCGGATGCGGGAGGATGAGCCATGCTCAGCAGATGCGGGGTTTGCTGTTTGAAGGATTGCACGGCGTACAAAAAGGAATGCGAGGGTTGCAACGAGCTCCGGGGCCGGGTGTCGTGGGCCGTGCATTACGGCAAGGAATTCTGCCCGCTATACGAGTGCGCGGGCGAGCGCGGCCACGCGAGCTGCGGGGATTGCGCAAAAGCGCCGTGCGAGGTATGGCTTGCCACACGCAGCCCCCTGATGAGCGACGAGGAGTTCAACGCCGATATCGGCAACAGACTCAAAAATCTCGAAGGCAGGAAGGCGCAAGCCGAAATCCCGCGCGAATAAACGCCGGGCGCGCATGGTCGCGCGTACGATATGCGACAAGTAAGACGGGGAAGGTGAACCGCATGAAGACCGTGCTCATCATCGACGGGCAGGGCGGCCGCATCGGAAAATTGCTCATCGAGGGGATAAAGGCCGCGCGGCCCGACGCGGAGCTGCTCGCCGTGGGGACCAACAGCATCGCCACCACCGCCATGCTCAAGGCCGGGGCGAACAGGGGAGCGACGGGGGAGAACGCCGTCGTCGTCAACTGCCGCCAAGCCGACGTCATTGCTGGGCCGCTGGGCATCGTCGTCGCGGACGCGCTCATGGGGGAGATCTCGCCCGCCATGGCCGTCGCCGTGGGGCAGAGCCGCGCGCTCAAGCTGCTCATCCCGATCAACCTGTGCGACAACGTCGTCGTGGGCGCGGCGGAGCGGCCCATTAAGGAGCTCATCGCGCTCGCGGTCGAGCGCGTCGTCGCCGCATGCGCTTGACAGGCGGGGAAATCTTCGTTTAGAATATATTCCGTAATGTCCGCCACGAAGGCGGGCGGCACGGATCGTTTCGTCATAACGGAGCCACGAAGGCTTTTGTCCGGCCAAGCCGGGCGTGTTTTCGCGGTTCTATTATTTTTGGAGGTATTATCTATGTCCGGCATGTCCAATGTCAAGCGCCTCGTTTTCGCCGCGCTCTGCCTTGCGCTGAGCGTCGTGCTGCCCTTCGCGTTCCACGCCGTAGCAAACGCGGGCATGATCTTCCTGCCCATGCACCTGCCCGTGCTGCTATGCGGCATCATCTGCGGCTGGCCCTACGGCCTCGCGTGCGGCGCACTCGCGCCCATACTCTCGAACCTGGTCACGGGCGGCATGATGCCTCCGATGGCGTATGTCCCCGCCATGACCTGCGAACTCGCGGTATACGGCCTCGTCGCGGGCCTGATCATGAAATATCTCCGCACGGGCAAGACCGTTGCGGACGTGCTGATCTCGCTCGTCGCCGCCATGCTCGCCGGACGCGCGGCCATGGGCGCGCTCAACGCGCTCATCTTCCGCGCGGGCGAGTATTCCTTCGCCGTCTGGTTCGCCACGCTGTTCGCGACCGCACTGCCCGGCATCGTCATACAGCTCGTGCTCATCCCGATCCTGATCATCGCGCTCGAGCGGGCGAAGGTGCTGCCCGGGCGGTATCCCGCTCAGGGGTAACGCGCGGGATTAGCGGGCCCGCGGGGGGCGGTTGCCGATTTGCATGCCCGAGGTGCGCCCGCAGGCGTGACAAGCGGGGTTGACAATTGGGCGATAGGGTGAAATAATAAATGCGCAATTGAATAGCGTGCGTTTATGCGCTTGCCGCGCCGGCGATGTTCGCCGAGGGAACCGGATGTGATTTCCGGGCTATCCCAGTAACCGTGAAGCGGACGAAAGGGCACATGTCACTGTCGCAAGATGGGAAGACGCCCGAGTAGGATGATGCCAAGCCGGGAGACCTGTTTACGCATGGAACACTTCTGGGATTGAGTGAAGCTGCGCGGGTATGGTCATCCGGGCTTTGAAGTTGCTCCTCAATCTGGAGGAGCAGCTTTTTTTGCTCCTTCTCTATTCATGCGCAAATATTCGCAAAGGAGCAAAACCAGATGAAACACCCCAAAACCGCATCCCTCGCACTCGTTCTCGCGCTGCTGCTCGCCCTTGCGGCGGGCTGCGGCGGCAACGCCGCGGGCGGACCCACCGCAGCGCCGACGCTCGCGCCGAGCGCCGCGCCGACCGCCGCTCTCACGCCGGAGCCGACTGTGGACGCTTCCGTCACCGTCACCGACATGACGGGCAAGGAAGTTACGCTCCCCGCGCCCGCGACGAAGATCGTCGCGCTCACCGCATCCGACTGCGAGATACTCTACGCCATAGGCGCGGGCACGACGCTCGTCGGCCGCGGCACATACTGCGACTATCCCGCCGAGGTCGCGCAGGTGCCCAGCGTGCAGAGCGGCCCGGACACCAACATCGAGCAGATCATCGCCCTCGCGCCGCAGGCCGTCGTCATGAGCACCATGGCGCAAACCGAAGAGCAGATCGCGCAGATCGAGGCCGCGGGCATCCGTGTCGTCGTCAGCGACGCGCAGGACATTGCGGGCGTGTACACGGCCATCGGGCTTCTCGGCAGGCTGACCGGGCATGACGCCGAGGCGGCCGCGCTCGTCGATTCCATGAAGTCCACATTCGAAACCGTCGCCGCTCAGGCCGAGGCCAAGGGCGCAGGCGGCACGATCTACTTCGAGGTTTCTCCGCTTCAGTACGGCCTGTGGACCGCGGGCGGCGGCACCTTTATGGACGAGGTCGCCGGTATGCTCGGCCTCACGAATGTCTTTTCCGATCTCTCGGGCTGGGCGGAGGTATCCGAGGAGCAGGTCATCGCGCGCAACCCGGACTATATACTGACCGTTTCCATGTACTACGGCGAGGGCCCGACCCCCGAGCAGGAGATACTCTCCCGCGCCGGCTGGGAGAATATCCCGGCGGTTAAAAACGGCGCGATACTCAATCTTCAGAACAACGAGCTTTCGCGCCCGGGGCCCCGCCTCGCGGACGGCGCGCAGATGCTCTATGACTTCATCTTTGTTGAGTTGGCTCAGCAGGACGCCGCGTAAGAATCATCCGGCCGGGGCGCGCGCCGCGCGCCCCGGCCGACGAGGAGATTCCCGTGAAAACGCATCCCGAAGGCTTCCGCTTCCACGAATACCTGCTCTTTGGCGCGGCGACGCTTATAGCGCTGGCGCTGTGCGTGTGCGCGGGCAGCGTGAGCATCCCCTTGAAGGATACCGCGGCCGTCGTCTGGAACGCGATATGGAAGCTTCCCATGCCCGAGGGCATATCGGCGGATGCCATCATACTCTCGGTAAGGCTGCCGCGCGTGCTGTGCGTGGCGCTCACGGGCGCCTCGCTTTCGCTGTGCGGCGCGGCCATGCAGGGCCTTTTGAAGAACCCGCTCGCGGACGGCTCGACCCTGGGCGTATCCTCGGGCGCGTCGCTCGGCGCCGTCGTCGCCATCGCCTTCAACATCACGCTGCCGGGCCTTCCCTTCGCGGGCACCGTCGCCATGGCCATGCTCTTCGCCCTCGCGTCGCTTCTGATCATACTCGCGCTCGCCTACAAGCTCGATTTTTCGCTTTCGACCAACACCATCATACTCATCGGCATCGTCTATTCGATGTTCGTTTCGAGCATCATGAGCCTCGTGATCACCTTCGCGCAGGATAAGGTCAGGCATATCGTATTCTGGACCATGGGCAGCCTGCAGGGCACGAGCTATGAAAACGCCCTCGTGCTGCTCGTCACGCTCGCGGCCTTCGGCGCGGCGATACTCTTGCACGCGCGCGAGCTCAACGCCTTCGCCGTCGGGGAGGACAACGCCCTGAGCGTGGGCGTAAACGTGCGGCGCGTGCGGCTCGCGATGCTCGTGTGCGTATCCGCCGTCATAGGCGTGTGCGTTTCCATCGGCGGAACCATCGGCTTTGTGGGCCTTGTGACGCCGCACATGGTGCGCATGCTCACAGGGCCCAACCACAGGCGGCTTCTGCCCGCGTCGCTTTTCGCGGGCGCGGTATTCCTGCTGCTCGCGGACCTCGCCGCCCGCACGCTGATGAACCCGCTTGAGCTTCCCATAGGCGTGGTCACGTCGTTCGTGGGCGCGCTCGCCTTCGTATATATCTTCTATTCTTCGAGGAAGGGCAAGAACCGTGCTTGAGGTGAAGGATATGTCCGTGCGCTACGGCGAACTCACGATACTCGAACGCGTGAGCTTCTCTGTCGCGCCCGGGGATTGGCTCATGATCGTCGGCCCCAACGGCGCGGGCAAGTCGACGCTGCTCGGCGCGGTCTCGCAGGCGATACCTTATGAAGGCAAGGCGCTTTTCGAAGGCAAGGACGTCGCGCGCATGAAGCCCGCCCTTCGCGCGAGGAGCATGGGCATGCTCGCGCAGAGCCACGCCGTCGCGTATTCGTTCAGCGTCGGGGAGATCGTCCGCCTCGGCCGCTACGCCTACGCGCCGGGCGTATTTTCTCCCCGCGCCGGCGGGGACGAGGTGCGCGTGCGCGACGCGCTCGAGATGACCGGCATGACCGGACTCATCGACCAATCCGTGCTTACGCTCTCCGGCGGGGAGCTGCAGCGCGCGTTCCTCGCGCAGCTTTTCGCGCAGGACCCAAGGCTCCTTCTGCTCGACGAGCCGACCAACCACCTCGACCTCGTCTATCAGCAGCAAGTGTTCGCCCTCATCGGGGAATGGCTTCGCGGCGCGGAGCGCGCGGTCGTTTCCGTCGTGCACGATCTATCGCTCGCGCGCATGTACGGCACGCGCGCGCTGCTGCTCGATCGCGGCAGAATCGTTTCCATAGGCGGAACGAGGGAAGTCCTCGCGCGGGAGAACCTTGAAAAAGTGTACTCCATGGATGTGTACGGCTGGATGCGCGAACTGCTCTCCCAATGGGAGGAATAGGCCGCCCGGCTTCACCTTGCAATGCTGTGTGCCACAGAATGGTTACAATATTGGAACAAACTATTCCTTGAAAAACAATAATGCAACCACTATAGTGGGGATGACGACGGGCGACGCCCGTTTTGTCATATTCCACCCCGCAAAAGGATAAGGGCGCGGCGCGCCCGGCTTCGCGGGAGAAAGGCAGATCGCCTTGCGCGCGCCGGCTTTATGGCGCGGCGCCGGGAGGGGATCGCAGGTATTCCATGAAAAACAGGATGTTCGCGGCGCTTGCGCTGGCGCTCGCGCTGGCCTTGCTGCCGGCCGTTTCGGGCTGCGCCGCCCAGGCGCCGATGAGCGTCGACGTCGACCTGCCCGCCGAGGCAAGCCCGACAAGCGAGGCTATTTTTACGGCGCCGGCAAGCCCGGACACCGCGGCGAGCCCGGGGGCGGGGGAAATACTCGCAACCGCGGCGGCTCCGACGGCGACGGCTCCGGCTGTGGAAACGACCGCGGGGGCAACCGCAACCCCGAAGCCCACGGCGGCGGCCGCGGCGACGCCGAAGCTTACCGCAACCCCGAAGCCCACGACGACGACCGCGGCGACGCCGAAGCTTACCGCAACCCCGAAGCCCACGGCGACGGCCACAACAGCGCCGAAGCCTACCGCAACTCCGAAGCCCACGGCGACGGTTGCGGCGACGCCGAAGCCTACCACGACTCCGAAGCCTACGGCGACGGTTGCGGCGACGCCGAAGCCTACCGCAACTCCGAAGCCCACGGCGACGCTGAAACCCACGGCAGCCCCGACGGCGACGCCGCGCGCAACGTCGGCTCCGAACCTTTCCTATGAGGAGCAGGTCGCGGAGCTCGTCAACGAGATCCGCGTTGAAAACGGCCTGGGTACGCTCAAGCTCAACGCCGAGCTCTCGGACGTCGCGCGCGCAAAGTCGCAGGACATGCATGATCTGGGCTACTTCGCGCACGAAAGCCCTACGTACGGCTCCCCGTTCGATATGATGAAGAGCTTCGGCATCTCCTATAAGGCCGCGGGCGAGAACATCGCCATGGGCTACACGTCGCCGCAATCCGTCGTGGACGCGTGGATGAACTCGCCCGGGCACCGCGCCAACATACTGGGCGGCTCGTTCACGGAAATCGGCGTGGGCTACGTCAAGGACGGCAACTATTGGACGCAGATGTTTATAGGGTAATTGACAATTGAAAATTGACAATTGACAATTAAATTTTCTCCGCCGGGCTTTCGTTTTAAGAACGGAAGCCCGTTGTTCTTTGTATCTCGGGCGGATGATATCCGCCCCTACGACGGATAACGGCCCTCGTCTGTTAAAGCGGAGACCGTTTGAGTCAACCCGATTGTCGATTGTCCATTGTCAATTGTCAATTGTCTAAAAGGTCTATCCCGATGCGCTTCAATTCCTCGTCGCTGTATTTCCTTTGGCTGTGCCCGAGCGCGCGGGAGCGCCTGACGGCGTCGCGCCGCTCGGCGGCCTGTCCCTTCTTTTCGAGGTCGGCTCCGGCCGCGGCAAGCGTCGAGATGTTCGCGCCGTGCCATGAGGCGAGGAGCTTTTTGATGTTCGCGTAGGGCTGCGCGAGGCCGTTGGAGGCGTCCGCCGCGAGCAGCAGCAGCTCCGGGTCCATGTGCCAGCCGTTTCGCCAGAGGGAAACGTCGTCCTTCTGCGCGGCGCTGGGGGCGCGGTTGATTCCGGCGCGCTCGAGCACGAGCCGGGCAAGCTCCGCCGTGGCGTCGCGCGCGCGGCGCGCCTCGGCCGCCGCCTCGGGCGTCAGCGCGCCGTTGATGCGGTAGGTATCGAGCACCGCGTCGAGGTATTTGAAGCTTGGCTGGCCCGCCGCGGTCAGCTCCTGGCACGCGTCGAGTATGACGCTCTCGTCGAAGCCCCACTCGTCCGTCCACTTCACGTAGAGCGCGAGTTCGTCCTCCGTGGCGGGGCGGTGCTTCTTCCAACGCGAAAGCACGGCCTGCGCGCCGCGGTTCCTCGCGTCCCGCTTCGCGATGAAGGCGCGGGCGTCCTCGGCCGTGAACACGCCGTTGTCCGCCCAAAGCTTCGCCTCGGCGTTCATCTGCCAGAGCTTGGCGCGCGCACCGTGGCGAACGAGGCAATCGGTCACACACAGAACTGCGGTTTCTTCCTCGAAGCGGAAGGTTTCGATCCAATCGTAGATTTCCGCGAGTTCGTGCCCCGTAAAGACGCGCGTGCCCGCGGCTTTTGCGAGCGCCTCGACGAGCGAGGCGTATTTCCTGGGCGCGTCGGAAGCCTTCTCGCCGACGCCGAGGTATTCGACCGCGAGCGGCTCGGCCGTGGCGACGCGCACGAGCCCGAGGCTCTGCCAGTAAGCGTAGGCGCGCGCGAGGGTATCCCCGTCGAAGGGGCATGCCGCGTCCGAGGCGGGCTCGAAGCAGCGCATGAGTCCGTAGAGGTAAACTTTAACGAACGTGCCGTCCGCCCCTGGCATGTAATCGGTGATGAAGCTGTTTTCGACGACCGTCATGCCCTTGAGCGACGAGCCGCGGATAAAGGCGGGCATACAGAACACCTCAGAGGTTGTAAAGCGCGCGGTACTTTTGGGTGAGGTAGCGCGTGTAGTAACCCGAGTCGAACGGCTTGCCGCAGGCGCTCAGGATCAGCTCGTTGGGCTTCTTGAGCATGCCGAAACGGTAGATGCGCTCCGTCAGCCACGCGACGATGGGGGAGAGGTCGCCTGAGCTCACCGTCGCGGGAATGTCGATAAACCGGCTCATGGCGTCGTAGATCTGCGCGGCGTAGGCGCTGCCGATCGAGTAGGAGGGGAAGTAGCCGAACGCGCCGCCCGACCAATGGGAATCCTGCAGCACGCCGTGCATGTCGTCCGGCACGTCCACGCCGAGGTATTCCTTATAGAGCGCGTTCCAGGCTTCGGGCAGGTCGCTCACCTCGAGCGCGCCGCCGATGAGCTGCTTTTCGAGCTCGTAACGCACCATGATGTGCAGCGAATAGGTCAACTCATCCGCCTCGGTGCGGATGAGCGAAGGCTCGGCGCGGTTCGCCGCGCGATAGAGCAGTTCGGGGGAAACCCGCTTCATCTGCTCCGGGAACAGCTCCGCCATCGCCGGGTAGACGAGGCGGATGAACTCGCGGCTGCGGCCGATCATGTTTTCGAACAGCCTGCTCTGGCTCTCATGTATTCCCATGCTCGCGCCCGTGCCCAGAGGGGAGCCGACCAGTTCGTCCGCGGTGTTGAGCTCGTAGAGCGCGTGGCCGCCCTCGTGCACCACGCTGAAGAAGCTCGAGAGCACGTCGCATTCATGGTAATGCGTCGTGAGGCGCACGTCGTTCTTGCTCACGCCGCCCGTGAAGGGATGCTCCACCTCGCCCAGCGCGCAGCGCTCGCGGTCTATGGTGAGGATCGACACGAGCCTGTCACTCAAAAGTCTCTGCCGCGGGATCGGGAAGGACGCCCGGAGCGCGGAAGCATCCGGCTGCGCGCCGCACTCGGAAATCTCGCGGATCAGCGGCACGAGAGCCGCCCGGACGCCCGCGAAATACCCGTTCAGCATCTCCATGGTGAGGCCTTTTTCGTATTCGTTGAGCAGCGCGTCGTACTTGGGCAGATCCGGGTTGAGGTAGCCGGGCAGCTTTCGGTTGAAGGCGACGAGCTTCTCGAGATGCGGCGCGAAGGAAGCGAAGTCGTTGCTGTTCTTGGCCGCCTTCCAGACCTGCATCGCGGCGCTCGTATCCATGGAATACCGGACGTACTCCTCCATGGGGATGCGCTCGAGCTTTTCGAGCTGCTCGCCGAGCTCTTCGACCTCGCGGCGCGTGATCTCGTCGAGCGCATCCTTTTCGGGCGCGAGCTTGGCGAGAAGCTCCCGCATCTCGCTGCCGGTGGAGAGCTTGTAGCTCTCCTCGCTCAACACCCCCATGGACTGCGCGAAGTCCGCCGCGCCCTTCTTGGGCATGACGGTTTCCGCGTCGTAATGCAGCGCGCCCATGGCGTGCTGGTAGGCGTGCATCTTGGCGAGCAGCGCCTTAAAGCTTTTTATGGTCTCTTCCATTTTGCTTTCTCCTTTATGCTGATCTGCGGACATCAAAACTCGATTGTCGATTGTCAACTATCAATTGTCAATTATTCCTCGTCCCCGTCCTCGTCGTCCGGCTCGATGTCGATGACGCCCGCGCGCTCGCGCCTGCGGCGGTAGCGGCGGTCGAACCAGTGGACGATGGGGTAATACAGCGGGATCAGCAGGAACAGCACCCATGCGACGCCCCAGAGCCGCCACACGCAGCCCAGCAGCAGGAATGCGCATACGATGAACACCGGGAACGGGAAGGCCCGCCAGAAGATGTGCCTGCGGCTGCCCTTGAACCAATGTGCGGTCGAATAGTAGATGGGGATCGTGAGGAACAAGATCCAGCCGGGATGCCACAGCTTCCACAGGAAGCCCATCACGAGGTAGAGCGCGGTCACGAATACGGGGTAGGGGAACATCAGCCAGAAGCTCTTGTCCTCGTCCTTGTCGCGCTCCCACTCGCGCGTCACATGCACGTGCACGCCCTTGCCGTCGTTGCAATAGGCGCAGTTGTCCGGATCGTCCTTCTCGGCCTCGTATTCCTCCTCGTCGTCCCCGTAGGTGAAGTAGAAGCCGTCCTTCGTGTTGAACTTGATGGGCTTGCCGTTGACGGTGACCTTCACGCCCTTCTCGGGCTCCGGCTCCGGGATCGGGTCCTCGGTGCGCAAAAGTTCGTCCACGCTTACGCCGTACACGCGCGAGAGCAGTATCAGGTTGTCCGTGTCGGGCGAGGCCTCGGCGCGTTCCCACTTGCTCACGGCCTGGCGGGATATGCCAAGCTTCGCCGCCAGCTCCTCCTGCGAAAGGCCGTGCTGCTTTCTCAATTGCACCAGCCTGTTTGCGATTTCAATGTTCATAGCAATACCTCCCAATCGCTTTGCTTGATGAGCTGAGCATACACGCAACCGAGGGGTCAAATCTACCAACTCTGCTTTTCATCCGAAAATATGTGCGCAACTTCCGGTAGCGCCGGGTTGCGCGCGCGGCAAAAACCAAGCCGAATTGCGGTTGCACCGGGGTGCGGGGCGTTCAGCCGATGCTCCGCTTCCCGCCCATGTACATGGCAAGCGCCTCGGGAATGCGCACCGTGCCGTCCGCCTCGAGATTGTTTTCCAGGAAGGCGATGAGCGTCCTGGGCGGCGCGACCACGGTGTTGTTGAGCGTGTGCGCGAAGTAGTTGCCTTTCTCCTTGTTCTTGACGCGGATGCCCAGGCGCCGCGCCTGCGCGTCCCCGAGGTTGGAGCAGCTCCCGACCTCGAAGTATTTGCCCTGCCGCGGGCTCCACGCTTCGACGTCCACGCTCTTGACCTTGAGGTCCGCAAGGTCGCCCGAGCAGCACTCGAGCGTTCGCACCGGTATGTCGAGCGAGCGGAAGAAATCCACCGTGTACATCCAGAGCTTTTCGTACCACGCCATGCTCTCCTCCGGGCGGCAGACGACGATCATCTCCTGCTTCTCGAACTGGTGCACGCGGTAGACCCCGCGCTCCTCGATGCCGTGCGCGCCGACCTCCTTGCGGAAGCACGGCGAATAGCTCGTGAGCGTGAGCGGGAGCTTATCCTCCTCGAGGAAGGCGTCTATGAACCTGCCGATCATCGAGTGCTCGCTCGTGCCGATCAGGTAGAGATCCTCGCCCTCGATCTTGTACATCATGTTCTCCATTTCCTTGAAGCTCATGACGCCGGTCACGACGTTGGAGCGGATCATGAAGGGCGGCACGCAGTAGGTGAAGCCGCGCTCTATCATGAAGTCGCGCGCGTAGGTGATCAGGGCGCTGTGCAAACGCGCGACGTCGCCCGTGAGGAAATAGAAGCCGTTGCCGGAGGTTTTCCTGGCGTTGTCGAGGTCGAGCCCCGAAAGGCGCTCCATAATATCCGTATGGTAGGGGATCTCGAACGCCGGAAGCTTCGGCTCCCCGAAGCGCGCGCGCTCGACGTTTTCGGAATCGTCCCGGCCGACGGGGACGGATGCGTCTATGATGTTGGGGATGACGAGCATCCTTTTTCGGATTTCCTCCTCAAGCTCCGCCTCGCGCAGGGCCAGCGCCTCCATCTCCTCCGCCATGGCCTTGACCTCGGCCTTTGCGGCCTCGGCCTCGTCGCGCTGTCCCTTGGCCATCAGAGCGCCGATCTTCTTGGAGATGACGTTCCTCTGGTTGCGCAGGCTGTCGCAGCGCGCGTGGGAGGCGCGCCACTGGCTATCGAGCGCCGCCGCCTCGTCGACGAGGGGCAGCTTGTCGAATTGGAACTTCTTTTTGATGTTCTCCCGCACGAGCTCGGGGTTGGTTCGGATGAGCTTGATGTCTATCATGATATTCTCCGGTCGGTTATTTCCCGCTTACATTCTTTCCGGCGCTTCGAGGCCGAGCAGGTACAGCCCGTTTTTGATGCTCTGGCGCGCGGCGTCGGTCAAAACGAGGCGTGCGGCGCGAAGCTTCGGGTCGTCCTCGAGGATGCGGCATTCGTAATAGAACTTGTTGAACGCGGAGCAGATGTCGATGACGCAGCGCGCGACGAGGTAGGGTTCGTTCTTTTCCGCGGCGGACTTCACCGCGTCCGGAAGCTGGGCGACGGCCCTGACGAGCGCCGCGGCCGACTCCTCGCGGATCAGGGAATAATCGACGCCCTCCTTATCATACGCGCCGGCCTTTCTCAATACCGAGCAGCAGCGCGCGTGGGTGTATTGCGCGTAGGGGCCGGTTTCGCCGTCGAAATTCAATACCTTCGCCCAGGAGAACGAGGTGTCCTTGATGCGGCCGTTATAGAGCACGCCCCACACGATGGCGCCCACGCCTACGGCGCGCGCGGCTTCCTCCCTGTTCTCGAGGTCGGGGCTTTTTTCCTTTATGATCTCCAGCGTCTTTTCGATGGAAGCGTTGAGCACATCCTCGAGATACACCACGTTGCCGTGGCGCGTCGAAAGCGTGCCCTCCTCCATCGACACCATGCCGAAGTTGACGTGCTCGCAATCCTTGGCCCAGTCCCTGCCCATCAGCTCCAGCACCTTGAAAAGCTGACGGAAATGCAGGTTCTGCTGGTAGGCCACGACGTAGAGCGATTTCACGAAGTCGTAGGTTTTCTTGCGGTAGCACGCCGCGGCGAGGTCGCGCGTGGCGTAGAGCGTCGCCCCGTCCGTCTTGACGATCAGGAAGGGCGGCATGTTCCACTCCGAAAGGTCCACGATCTTCGCGCCGTTGTCGACGACGAGCAGGCCCTTGTCGTCGAGCTCGTCTATGACGGCCTGCATCTTGTCCTCGTAGAAGCTCTCGCCCGCGTAGCTTTCGAACGTGATGCCCAGCAGCTTGTATACCTCGCCGACCTCCTTGAGCGTGAGGTCCTTGAAGCGCTGCCAGAGGCCGATGGCCTCCGGGTCGCCCTGCTCGATTTTGCGGAACCATTTGCGCGCCTCGTCGTTGAGGGAGCCGTCCTTTTCCGCCTCCTCGTGGAAGCGCACGTAAAGCCGCACGAGCTCGCGCACGGTGCTCTCTTCGACGGGCTTATTCTCGCCCCAGAGCTTGTAGGCGACGATCATCTTGCCGAACTGCGTGCCCCAGTCCCCGAGGTGGTTGATGCCTATGACGCGATAGCCCAGCGCGCGGTAGATGCGGCTGAGCGCGTGGCCTATGGCCGTCGTGGGCAAATGGGCGATGGAGAAGGGTTTGGCGATGTTGATCGAGGAAAAATCGATGCACACGTTCCCGCCCCGGCCTATGTCCGCGCCGCCGTACGCGTCGCCCTCGGCGAGCGCGCGCGAAATGATCTTCCCGGCGAGGTCGGCCTTATCCGCGAAGAAGTTCAGGTAACCTCCCGCGGCCTCGGCGCGCTCTATGCCCGGGGGCAGCGCGAGCCTCCCCGCAAGCTCGGCGGCGATGGCGGGCGGCGCTTTTTTGAGCGCCTTCGCGAGCCGGAAGCAGGGGAAGGCATAGTCGCCCATAGAGGGGTCGGGCGGGGTTTCGATGTAGCCAGCGAGCTCTTCCGCGGGCAGCCCGGTCGCCCCGGAAAGGCTCTGCGCGATGGCAAGTTTGACGTCCATGTGATTCTCCCGTATGGTAAATTTGCGTATTTCAGTCTGAATACTTAATATACCACAACGGAAGGGAAAAGTTAACCCGGAATTTGGCTAAAGAAGCCCCATCAGGCAATAAACGACGGATAAGAGCCCGCCCGCGAGCATGATCAGGTATACGCCCTGCTTGAAGCGCGCGTTGTCAATGCGCTTGTGCAGCAGCATGCCGATGAGTATGCCCAGCGCCAGCACGGGCAGGCATTCGGCAAACGTGAAGAAGGTCCGCCCCGTGTACATATCCGTGATGAGCAGGCGGAGCGCGAGGCCGAGCGTGTTGAGCGTGAACCACAGCGCGGTCATCGTCGCGCGGAAGGAACCCTTGTCCCGCAGCTGTTCGTTGGCGTAGAGCACGATGAGCGGCCCTCCCGCGTTGAACATGCCCTGCACGAGCGCGCCCGCGAACAGCGCCGCGTAGCTGGCGAGTTTGCCAAGCGCGGGCGGCTCTTGCTTTTTGACGAAGGCGTACCACGCGCCGCGCGCGCCGGCGAACACGACGGTGAGCCCGAGTATGAGCTTGAGCACGGCTTCGTAACGCGCAAGCGTGGAGTAGAGCAATATGCCCGCGGGGATGAAGGGCAGCACGCAGAGCGTGATTTTCAGGTATTCCCTGCGGTTGACCTGTTTAAGGTTCATCAGGCAGATGGCTCCGCCGGACACGAGCGAGTTGAGCGAGAGCAGCGCCACGGCTTCCGAAGTGCCTATGGCGATGGCCAGAAACGGCAGCGCCATCGCCGTGGAGCCGAAGCCCGCGAAGCCCTCGATGGTTTGCGCGAAGAAGGTGAGTATGTAGTACCAGATCATAGAGATACGGCGAGGTACGCCTTGCGCGCTTCCTCCGGCACGAGCGCGCCGCCTGTGAGCCAGGCGATGTGCGAGGCGTTTTCCATATGGGGCGCGAGGCCGCGCGCTTCGATATATTCCCTGCCCTCGGGGAGGGCGAACAGCCCGCGCGGGCCCGCGAAGGCCGCGCAGGCCGAAGGCTCCGCAAAGACGCCCTCGGAATCCGTCAAGGAACGCAGATAATCGTAGAGCCGCGCGTCCGCGAGCGTGAATTCGCCGGAAAGCAACTCTTCGACCGTGCGCCCGACGAAGCCTGAGGCCCTGCCCACGGCGAGGCCGTCCGCGTGCGTTTTGCCCGTGAGGCCGATGTCCGTGACGGAAATCTGATTGTGCAGCCCCGTCGCAAGCCCGAGCAGCATGCACGGCGCCTGAACCGGCTCCACGAAAAAGACGTGGACGGAATCCCCGTAGATGAGCTTCAATCCGAACGCGACGCCGCCCGGCCCGCCGCCCACGCCGCAGGGGATGTAGACGAACAGCGGATGCGCCGCGTCTACCGGCACGCCGAGCGCTTTGAGCTGCGCGTCGAGCCGCTTTGCCGCGACCGCGTAGCCGAGGAACAAATCGAGAGAGTTTTCGTCATCCACGAAATGGCTCGCCGGGTCCGCGTCGGAGCGCTTCCGCCCTTCGGCGACCGCGGCGGAGTAATCCCCCTCGTATTCGAGGACGGTGACGCCCTTCGCGCGAAGCAGGTCCTTCTTCCATTGCTTCGCGTCCGCGCTCATGTGAACGATCGCCCGGAAGCCGAGCGCCGCGCTCATGGTGCCTATGGAAAGCCCGAGGTTGCCGGTCGAGCCGACCTGCACGGCGTAGTTCGAGAAGAACGCGCGCGCTTCCTGGGAGCACAGCTTGGCGTAATCGTCGCCCTCGCGCAGCAGCCCGCCCTCGCGCGCGAGGGTTTCGGCGTGCTTGAGCACCTCGTAGATGCCGCCGCGAGCCTTGACGGAGCCCGCGATGGGCAAATCCGAATCGAGCTTGGCGAACAGCCTGCCGGGCATGTCCGGCGCGAGCGCCGCCTTCATGCGCGGGATCTCGCGCAGCGGCGACTCGATGAGGCCGCCCGCCTCCCGCGTTTCGGGGAAGCGCGCCGCGAGATACGGCGCGAAGCGCGCGAGCCGCGCGCGCGCGTCCTCGACGTCGGCTTCGCCTATGGCAAGCTTTGACAGGGCGGTTTTCGCGTCCGAGAGCTTCGGGTTGAGCCACGCGCACTCCCGCGCGGCGGCAAGGGTCCTTACGATGGGAAAATCACTCTGATACAATGCGTTGCCTCCATTGCATGAACTTTCCTCATTGTACTCTTTCGCATCCGCTTGCGCAAGCGGAACGAGGCGCGCGCCGCACGGCAAGGCAAGCCAAAGGGCCGACGCAAAATCGGCCCTTTGGAATGCTTCGGCTTATCGCTGGTCCGCCCTCAGTCCCCGATATCCCCCAGCCAGCCGTCCGTTTCGGAAAGCTCCCTGATGAAAATGCGCCCGGCGTTGTGCTTGTCCTTGGTCTGGTGGTATTTGAAGGCCATGCGGTTTTCGCCGACGAGGCCGACGATCTCGATTTTACCCGTGGGGTGGGAAAGGCAGTATTTAAAGCATTTGCCTTGCCCGCTCTGCATGGCCTTGGCGCCTTCCACGATGGGCAGGGCCTCCAGGAACGGCACCTGGAAGTTCGAAAGCACGCCCGTGACCGGCCTGCACTGGAATACGTAGTACGGCACCACGCCGAAGGCGGTGAGCTTTCGAAGCAGCGCGCCGAGCGTTTCGACGGAGTCGTTGACGCCGCGCAGAAGCACCGTCTGGTTCTTGACGACCACGCCGCAGCGCAGCAGCGCCTGCACGGCCGTGCGCGCCTGCGAGGTCAGCTCGTTGGGGTGGTTGAACTGCGTCACGAGGTAGATCTGCTTTTTCTGCGTATAACGCCTGAAAAGGGAGAGCAGCGCCTCGTCCTCGAAAACGCGCATCGGGAACACCACCGGTATGCGCGAGGCGATGCGGATGAGATCGATATGGGGGATTTGCGAGAGCTCCTCGAGGTAGCGCTCGAGCGTGGCCGTGGGCAGCATCAGCGCATCCCCGCCCGAGAGTATGACGTTTGAAATTTCCTCGTGCTCGCGCACGTATGCGACCATCTCGCCGAAATGGGAGAGGATCTCCTCGTCGCTCATCCCCACGAGCCTCTTTCTGAAGCAGTGGCGGCAGTACATGGCGCAGCGGTTCGTGGTCAGCACCAGCGCGCTTTCGTCGTATTTGTGCTGCACGCCGGAGGCGACGGTGTTGTGCGCTTCGCCGCTCGTATCGAGGTCGCCCTCGGGGTCAAACTCGGCCGCGGCGGGCACGCACATCCTGCGTATGGGGTCGTCCGGGTCGTTTAAATCGGCGAGCGAGAGGTAGTAGCGCGGGATCGACATCGGATAGTGCTCGAGCAGTTTCTCAAGCTTTTCGCGCTCCTCCCCGGTCAGGCCCAGCGCCGGGGCGAGCTGAGCGATGTCGGTGACGTTGTGCCTCATTTCTTCCTGCCAATACATGATAATACCCCCTTGGTTGAAAATAATGTAAATATATTACATTCACACATCGGAACATTAGAAATGAACGAATTGTGCTTCTTAGTAGTTTATCATGATCCGTACTGATAAATCCAGGAAAAAATATGTAGAAATTTGAATAAGACATGTGCGCGCAGCGCATGACGTCCGCCGACCGCCCCGAAAAACGGGGCAAAGCTGCCGCCCCCGCAAGCGCCCGTTTCCCGCGCCGAAAAAAACGGCCCTCCCGCAGGAGAGCCGCTCTTTTCGGTTTCAGTTGATGCCGTAACGCTTCTTGAAGCGGTCGACGCGTCCGCCGGTATCTACCAGCTTCTGGCGGCCGGTGTAGAACGGGTGGCACTTGGAACAGATTTCGACCTTGAGCTCGCCCTTGATGGAGCCGCTCTTGAAGGTCTCTCCGCAGGCGCAGCGCACGACGCACTCGCCGTAGTTCGGATGGATATCCTTCTTCATCGTGGTTCTCCTTTGTTTTGCTGGGCGCAGAGCGGCATACCGTCCTGCTGCTGCATCCGGGATGGCACCCGAACAGCAAGCATTATACCTCGAAAACGCGCTGAAAAGCAAGGGCTTTTTTCAGTTCATGATGCGTTTTCCGGCGGAAAATCCTTCTTTTTCGTAGACCTTGTTCCACGCGCCCAGGCGCTGTATGAATTCCCCGTTGGTTTCGGTGCGCTCGAGCATGGCGATGAGCTGCTCCGTGACGTCGCTCGGGTTGCCCGAGGAGAGCGTGCGGCGTATGGTGTAGACGCCGTCGAGCTCCTCGCGGCTCAGGAGCAGTTCCTCGCGGCGCGTGCCGGATTTGTAGATGTCTATGGCCGGGAAGATGCGCTTCTCGCTCATCTTGCGATCGAGGTGGATCTCCATGTTGCCCGTGCCCTTGAACTCCTCGTAAACGATGTCGTCCATGCGCGAGCCGGTTTCGATCAGCGCGGTCGCGATGATGGTGAGGCTGCCGCCGTTTTCGATGTTGCGCGCCGCGCCGAAAAAGCGCTTGGGCTTATGCAGCGCGCCGGGGTCCATGCCGCCCGATAGGGTCTTGCCCGTGGCGGGAATGGTGAGGTTGTACGCGCGCGCGAGGCGCGTGATGGAGTCCATGAGAACGACCACGTCGCGCCCCTGCTCGACCAGGCGCATGGCGCGCTCCTGCGTCATCTCTGCGACGCGCGTGTGGTGCTCGGGCAACTCGTCGAAGGTCGAGTAGAGCACCTCGCCCTTGATCGAACGCTGCATGTCGGTGACCTCCTCGGGCCGCTCGTCGATGAGCAGCACGATCAGGTGCACGTCGGGGTAGTTCGTGGAGATGCCGTGGGCGATGTTCTTCAAAAGCGTCGTCTTGCCGCTCTTGGGCTGGCTGACGATCATGCCGCGCTGGCCCTTGCCTATGGGCGAGATCAAATCGATCAGGCGGATGGCGAGGTTCTGGTCGCGGCCGAGGCCCTTGGACTCAAGGGTCAGCCTTTCGTTGGGAAAGATCGGCACAAGCTCCTCGAACGGGCGGCGCTGCTGCGCCTTTTCGGGTTCCTCGCCGTTGATGGCGGTGATGTACAAAAGCGCGAGGAAGCGCTCCCCCTCCTTGGAGGGGCGGGTCTTGCCCGTGACCATGTCGCCTGTCTTGAGGTTGAAGCGGCGGATCTGGGCGATGGAAACGTAAACGTCCCGGTTGCCGGGCAGGTAGTTGTCGCTCCTGAGGAAGCCGTAGCCGTCCGGCAGCACCTCGAGCACGCCCTCGCAGTCCCCGCAGGCGCCGCCCTCGAGCATTTCGGGCACGGCGGGGTTGGAGGTGCCGTATTCCTTATTATAATAGCCCTCGGGCTTCTGCTGCCGGAAGTCCTCCTGCATCTCCATGGGCGGGTAGCCGGGGACGTAGCCGCCGAAGTTCTCCTGGCGGTAGGGCTGCTGGAAATTATCCTGCGGCGCGTAGGGGCGCTGGAAATTATCCTGCCGGTAGCCGCCGTCGCGCTGGTTGTAGCCCTGGTTGTAACCGCGCGGCGCCTGGGGCGCGTAGCCGCCCTGGTAATCCTGCCTCTGGCGCGGCACGTAGCCCTGGTTCTGGCTCTGGTTGTTGTAACGGCGCGTGTAACCGCCCTGATAGTCCTGCCGGGGCTGCTGCTGCGGCCGGTAGGCTTGCTGATAGCGCGGGCGCTGTTCGTAGCCGTCCTCGCGCGGCGCTTCGCGCTCTCCGCCCTGCGCCGGGGGAACCGCGGCCTGCGCCGGGTTAAGCGCGGGCGCTTGCGCGGGGGGCGTTTGCGCGGGGGGCGTTTGCGCCTGCGCGGCGGGCGCCTCGTTTGAGGGCTCGGCGGGCGTGCGGGCTTCCGCCTCCGCCTCGTCGGGGAAGGCTTCCGGCACCTGGCCGCCGTTCATGATGATGGCCACAAGCTCATGCTTGCGGTACTTGGTGAGGGATTTCGCTCCCTGCAGTTTCGCGATCTCGCGCAGATCGCCAAGGCTTTTTTCTAAAAGCTGTTCCCGTGTCACAAAGATGCTCCTTTCAAGAACACACAAAAAATGATTGCATAGAAATAAATCGCTGCACAGAACTCGCTTATTTATCAGTATTATGCCCTATTTCTGGAAAATAAAACATAGAAAACGAGGGGTGACGCAGGCGCGCCCTTTCGTACTGATCGTAGATATCTTCCCATAACCCCGCGCCGTTGTCAAGCGGCGAAAGCATCATTTTATCAGAAATTAACGCATATATTACCTCGAATACGGTATCAATCGAACAGGAGGGTCAAGATGGACCGAACTACCTTGGAATCCGGCGTCGCGCGCATACGCACGCACGGCGTACACATCGACGGCAGGGAGCTGATCACCATCACCGCCGTCAAGGATGTGGAAAGCTTCAACGATCAGGAGGTGCAGCTCGTGACCGACGCGGGCGACCTGCGCGTGGAGGGGAACGGCCTTCACATCACGCGGCTGAGCCTCGACGACGGGCAGGTCGTGGTTGAGGGCGAAATCATCGCGCTCGAGTATTCGGATACGGCCGAGCAGCGCGGCTCGCTCTTCTCCAGGATGTTCCGATGAGCGCCGGCCGCGTCGCCGGGGAACTTTATGTGCTCGCCGGCTGCTTCGCGGCAGGGCTCGCGGCGGGCGTTCTCTACGACGCGTTCCGCCTCATCCGGCTGCCCTTCCGAAAATCGCGCCTGCGCGACGCGGTGTTCGACATCGCCTATTACGCGGCGGCGGGGGCGATGTTCGCGTTCGCGCTCTATTCGCTCAACGGCGGCTCGCCGCGGCTCTACGCGCTCGCGGGCTTCGCGCTGGGCGCGTTCGCCTATGCGAAAACGGCGGGGGACGCCTTCACCGGCATCGCGCAAAGCCTTTCGGACAGGATCGCCCAAAGCCGGGCGAGGAGGCGGAAGCAGGAAAAATAACTCTTGAAAACACGCGCGTTTTGGGATATATATATGTATAAGTCGATTTGTATCTGCCGATCGGCAACGGAGGCAGCATGACGCATGCACGCAGATTCAGGGTAACGCCGCGCTTCGTCGCACTGGTGATGCTGGTGTGCCTTGTTTTCGCTTGCGTCGTATTCATCGACCAGCAGCAGAAGCTCGGCGAGGTGCGCGCGCGCGAGGCCGAGCTCAACGCCAAATACGCGGCGCTCCAGGCCGAGGAACAGCGCCTCGAATATATGATCGAATACGCCAAGTCGGACGAATACCGCATCCAGTACGCCCGCGAAAAGCTCGGGCTGGTGCTGCCCGACGACATCAAGTTCAACATCGCGGAATAATTGAAATTGACAATTGACAATCCGGATTGAACCCAAACGGTCTTCGCTTTACCGGCGAAGACCGTTTTATGTCGGGAACCGCTGCCCATACGCCCCAAAGAGGCGGCAGTCCCGCCCGCAAGCGGCGTTTCCCGATTGTCAATTGTCCGCTTTCAATCGTCGGTTGTCTTACGCCGTCGCCTCGAACTGGCTGTTGTAGAGCTTGGCGTAGAAGCCCCCCTTCTCGAGCAACTGCGCGTGCGTGCCCTGCTCGACGATGTCCCCGTCGTCCATCACGAGTATGAGGTCGGCGTTGCGGATCGTCGAAAGGCGGTGCGCGATCACGAAGCTCGTGCGCCCTCGCATGAGGTTGTCCATGGCCTTCTGGATGAGCAGCTCGGTCCTCGTGTCGACGGAGCTTGTCGCCTCGTCGAGTATGAGTATATCCGGGTCGCAGAGTATCGCGCGCGCGATGGTCAAAAGCTGTTTCTGCCCCTGGGAAATGTTGTTGACCTCCTCGTTGATGAGCGCGTTGTAGCCCTCGGGAAGCGTACGGATGAAGTGGTCCACCTGCGCCGCGCGCGCGGCCGCGCGCACCTCCCTGTCGGAAGCGCCCGGCCTGCCGTAGCGGATGTTGTCCGCGATGGTGCCGGAGAAAAGCCACGTGTCCTGCAGCACCATGCCGAAGCGCGTGCGCAGGTCGTTTCTCTTGAACAGGCGGATGTCGTGCCCGTCGAGGTCGATTTCGCCCGCGCTCACGTCGTAAAAGCGCATGAGAAGCTTGACCATCGTTGTCTTGCCCGCGCCCGTGGGACCTACGATGGCGACCTTCTGCCCCGGCTTCGCCTCGGCTGAAAAATCGCGTATGACGGTTTTATCCGGCGCGTAGCCGAAGCAAACGTGGTTGAAACGGACGCTTCCGCTCAGTTCCACGTCGCCCGCGACGCCCTTCTTCGCGTCCGCGATGCTCAGCGCGCGCTCCGCCTCGGGGGCCTCCTCGGCCTCATCCAGGAACTCGAACACGCGCTCCGCCGCGGCGGCGGTCTGCTGGAGCACGTTCGAGATGTTGGCGAGTTGCGCGATGGGCTGGTTGAATGAGCGCACGTACTGGATGAAGGACTGTATGCCGCCGACCGTCATGTTGCCGTTGACCGCGTAGTATCCGCCGAGTATGCAGATGGCGACGTAGGCGAGGTTGCCTATGAAGCCCGTGATGGGCATCATGAGGCCGGAAAGGAAGTTGGCCTTCCACGCGGAACGGTAGAGCCGCTCGTTCGCCTCGCCGAAAGCGCGCTCGGATTCTTCCTCGCCGTTGAACGCCTTGACCACGATGTGGCTGCCGAACATCTCCTCGACGTGGCCGTTGACGCGCCCGAGGTATTCCTGCTGGTGCCTGAAGTGCTTCTGCGAGTGCTTGATGATGGCGAGCACCGACACCATAGACACCGGCAGCACGCACAGCGCCACGAACGTGAGCGGCGCGCTGATGCTGAACATCATCACGAGGATACCCACAAGGGAAGTCGCCGAGGTGATGATCTGCGTCAGGCTCTGGCTCAGGGACTGGTTGATGGTATCCACGTCGTTGGTGATGCGGCTTAAAATCTCGCCGTGCGTCACCCTGTCGTAATAGCCCAGCGGGAGCCTGTGGAGCTTGTCGTCGATGTCCCGGCGCAAGCGCCGCGAAATATCCGCGGTGACGCCCGACATGATGAAGCCCTGCGAATATGAGAGCAGCGCGCTCACGCCGTAAAGAAGGACGAGCTGGAGTATGATGCTGCCTATGGCGGCAAAGTCGATCCCGCCCGTGCCGGCGATCCTCGCCATGATGCCCGTGAACAATTCGTCCGTGGCGCGGCCGAGCACCTTGGGCCCGAATATCATGAATACCGCCGAGCCTATGGCGAGCGCCCACACGAGCGCGATGGTCAGGCGGTACTTGCCGAGGTACCCGACGAGCTTCTTCATGCTGCCCTTGAAGTTCCTGGCTTTTTCGCCGCCGCGCATCATGCCGCCGGGGCCGCCCATGGGGCCGCCCATGGGCCCGCGCCCGCCCGTAGGCCCGCGTCCGCCAGCGGGGACGCGCGAGTCGGAGGCGCTCTGTTTTGCGTTTTGCCGTTCGTTCATGCGAGTTCCTCCTTGGAGAGCTGCGAGGACGCGATTTCGTAGTATTCGGGGCAGCTCTTTAAAAGTTCCCTGTGCGTGCCGCGGCCGACGACTTTGCCGTCCTCGAGCACGATGATCTGCTCCGCGTTCATGACGGTGTTGATGCGCTGCGCGATCACGATGACCGTGCTTTCGCCCGTGTTGGCGCGAAGCGCCTGTCGAAGCGCGGCGTCCGTGCGGAAATCGAGCGCGGAGAAGCTGTCGTCGAACACGAGTATCTCGGGCTTTTTCACGAGCGCGCGCGCGATGGAAAGGCGCTGCTTCTGCCCGCCGGATACGTTGCCGCCGCCCTGCGCGATGTCGGCCTCGAAGCGCTCCGGCTTCGCGTCGATGAATTCCGCCGCCTGCGCGACGGCCGCGGCCTGTTCAAGCTCCGCGTCCGCCGCGTCCTTCCTGCCGTAGCGCAGGTTCGAGCCGACGGTGCCCGAGAGCAGCACGCCCTTTTGCGGCACGTAGCCGATCTTCGCGCGAAGCGCCGCTTGCGCCACATCCCTTACGTCCGCGCCGCAGACGAGCACCCGCCCCTCGGTCGCGTCGTAGAAGCGAAGGAGAAGACTTGCGATCGTGGATTTGCCGCTGCCCGTGGGGCCGACGATGGCCGTGGTCTGCCCCGGCAGTGCCGTGAAGGTGATGCCCGTGAGCGCGTTCTCCTCCGCGTCGCTGTAGCGGAAGGACACGTTCCGGAATTCGACCACACCCGGCTGCGCGGGATCGAAATGCTTCGGCTTTTCCGGGTCGCGCACGGAGGATTCCGTATCGAGCACCTCGGCGATGCGCTCCGCCGACACGCTCGCGCGCGGCAGGAAGATGAACATCATCGAAATCATCAAGAACGACATGATGATCTGCATCGCGTACTGGATGAACGCCATCAGATCGCCCACCTGCATGGCGGAATCCGCGATCTGGTGCGCGCCGACCCAGACGACGAGCAGCGTCGTGCCGTTCATCACGAGCATCATCAGCGGCATGAGCAGCACCATCATGCGGTTGACAAAGAGCGTGTTTTTCGTGAGATCCGCGTTGACGCCCTCGAAGCGCGCCCGCTCGTGGTCCTGCGCCGCAAAGGCGCGTATGACCATGAGCCCCGTGAGGTTTTCGCGGGAAACGAGGTTCAGTTTATCGACGAGCTTCTGGATGAGCTTGAAGCGCGGCGTCACGGTCGAAACCACGACGAGTATGATGCCGATGAGAAGCGTGCACGCCGCCGCGATGATCCAGGCCATGCCGGCGGATTTCCTGAGCGCCATGATCGTGCCGCCGACCGCCATGATGGGCGCGTAGCAAACGAGGCGTATGCCGAAGGAGAGCAGCATCTGGATCTGCGTGACGTCGTTGGTGCAGCGCGTAATCAGCGAGGCCGTGGAAAACCTGTCGAACTCGTTGTTGGAGAAGCTCTCGACCCGGCGGAACACGTCGCGCCTGAGGTTTCTCGCCGTGCCCGCGGCGACGCGCGAGGAGATGAGGCTCACGAGCACCGTGGCGATTCCGCCTATGAGCGCGATGGCGAGCATTTTGACGCCGACGGAAATGATGTAGCGGTTCTGTATGGCCGCCATGTCCGCGCCGAGCTCGGAAAGGAAGGCCCTGGCGAGCAGCACGCCGCTTTGCTTGCGTATCATTTGGTCGTTGGCGACGGCCTTGTCGTGCGCGTCCAGCACCGAGGCTTCGGGCAGCGCGTAGAGCATGGGCAGCATGCCGTAAAGCCGCGAGAGGTCTATGTCGTCCGCGCCCGCGGGCATGCCCGCCTGGCCGGACGCGCCCTGCGCGGACGCGTAGTCGCGCATGACGTTGATCATGGTCCACGTCGCCGTGCCGAAGGCCGTGTCGAGCGCGGAAAGCGCATCCTCGGAAAGGCCTGTGTTTCGCACATAGATTTTATCCGGGGCGTCGGGGTAGGCGGCCGTATAGGCTTTGCCGGACGCGTCCGTTTGCGACGCGTCGACGAGCGTATAGTTCGCGTCGACGAGAGCCTGTTCATCCGCGAGCATGAAAGCGCGCATGAGCTTCATGCCGTTTTCGCTCATCGCGTCCGGCGCGGCGCGCTCGACGCCGTTCTGCTGGATGCCGATGTTGACGATGTTCGACATGTAGTTGGGTAAATTGAGATCGCACATCGCCTGCGCGAACAAGAGCGCGATGGCGAGCGCGAGGCTGAGCGCGAAAGGCTTGAGATAGCGGGCCAGCTTAATCAAGCGGTTTTTCTCCTTCCATATCATCATCGAGAAAGCTTTGGTTTTCGACTTCTTGCCGGATCTCTTCGGACACGTCCGCGAGCCGCTTGAGCAAGCGGACGAGCTCCGCCATGTTCGCTTCGCCGAAGCGCTCTATGGTCCTGTCCAAAACGCGGTCGGCGTAACGGCGCTGCCTGCGCAGGAAGCAATCCCCCTCCCCGGTGAGGGTCACGGCGATCCGGCGGCGGTCGTCCGGGTCAATCTCGCGGCGCACGAGCCTGCGTTTTTCCAGATCGCTTAAAAGCTGCGACACGGCGGATTTGGTCATGAACATGTCGTTCTGGATCTCCGTCAGGCTCGCGCCCTCATCCGGTATCCGGCTGAGCACGAAGAACTCGCCCATGCGGATGTTCCCGCCCGGCGGCATGGGCATGCCCGCGCGGCGAAAGCGCATCATGGCGTGCAGGAATTCCCGTTTCAGATCGGTGTTCAACGAATGCCCTCCATTTTATTTAAGTGCTTAATAATTAAGGACTGTACTATATTAACCCCAGACCGGGAAGGTTTTCAACCCTCCAATCGTGAAATTTCGGTGACACCCGCTTTTTTCTGCTATACTGAGGGGAGCAAAGATACGGAGGCCACCCCATGGAAAGAACGTACGCCGTCATCGACATCGGCAGCAACACGGTACGCTATATGGGAAGGCGCGGCGAAAAGCGCCTGACGACGACGCGGCTCGCGCAAGGGCTCGTCGCCACGGGAACGCTCTCGGATGCCGCGATGGAGCGCAGCGTCCGGGCGGTGTGCGCATACGCCCGTCTCGCGAAGGAGGAGGGCCTCGTCCCGCGCGCCTACGCGACGAGCGCCGTGCGGGACGCAAAGAATTCCGCCGCTTTCCTTGCGGCGCTCAAAGCCGCGTGCGGCGTGGAGGCGGACGTTCTTTCCGGCGAGCGCGAGGCCGAATACGCGCTGCTCGGCGCGGGCGCGTCCGAAGGCGGACTTGTCGACGTCGGCGGTGGATCGAGCCAACTGACGTTCGGCGGTTTTCGCGCGAGCTTCCCGATGGGCTGCGTGCGCGCCAAGGACATACTCGCGGGCGCGGAAACGCTCGATGAAATGAAACGGAGGCTCGAGGCCGCGTGCGCGGGGCTGTTCCGCTTCCCGCGCATCCATCTGGAAAGCTGGACGGGCGTGGGCGGCACCGTCACGACGCTCGGCGCGCTCGCGCTCGGCCAGACCGTTTACGACAAGAAAGCCGTGTCCGAAAGCTTCCTCTCGCGGGAACAGGTCGAGGATATGGCCGGGCGCCTCCATGAGCAGGGCGGCGCGGCGCGCGCGAAGCATCCGCTGCTCGCGGAGCGGCACGACGTGATTGTACCCGGCGCGCTGATACTGCTGTTGATCATGCGCGGCATGGGCATCGCCAGGCTTCGCGTCAGCGACGCGGACGGCATGGAGGGTTATCTCAAGTATCTGCTTTCGGGGGAAAGCTGAGCGCCGTTTCCCGGCATACTAAACCGGGAGGGCGCGGCATGGATATCAGCTTCGACGCGGTGTATTACGAGCCCGCGTGTTTGAACTACGAGCTCGGGCGGCAGCTTCGCGGCAAGTACGCGGCGCTTCCATGGATCGAAATCGAAAGCCACAACCGCATACCGGAGTTCACGGGCGCGCAGAACCGCGATTTCCCGCGGCTCAAGCGGCACCTGATACTGGGCGTGCGAAAAACCCACAGCTACGCGCCCAACCATAAGGTGTCCGACTGGCTCGTGCCCTACACCTCCTCCGGCTGCCGGGCGATGTGCCTGTATTGCTACCTCGTATGCAACTACAACAAATGCTCCTATCTTCGCCTGTTCGTCAACCGCGAGGAGATGATGGGGAAGCTCCTTGGCCGCGACGCGGCCGCGCAGAAGCCCGAAACCTTCGAAATCGGCAGCAACAGCGACCTTGTATTGGAAAACGAGGTCACGGGCAACCTGCCCTGGAGCATAGAGAGCTTCGCGCGCGCGGGGCGCGGCAGGCTGACCTTCCCGACGAAGTTCGACATGGTGGAGCCTCTGCTGGCGCTCGACCACCGCGGGAAGACCATATTCCGCATGAGCGTGAACCCGGAGGAGGTCATCCGCAGGGTGGAGCTTGGCACGTCGCCGCTTCGCGCGCGCATCGAAGCGCTCAACTCCGTATGCGCGGCGGGCTATCCGGTCGGCCTGCTGATCGCGCCGGTCATACTGCTGCCGGACTACCAAAGGCTCTACGCGGAACTGATCGAACGCCTCGCGGACGAGCTGAGCGCCGAGGTCAGGCGGAGCGGCTTCCTCGAAATCATACTGATGACCTACGGCTTCGTGCAGAACGCCATCAACCGGGAGGCGTTCCCGAACGCGCCGAACCTCTACGACCCCGCGCTCATGCTCGGGCGCGGACGCGGAAAATATCGCTACCGCGAGGAAGCGCGGGCCGAAGCCGAGGCGTTTTTGCGGGAAAAACTCGCGCGCAGCCTCAAGCAGATGCCCATACTCTACATTTCGTAAGCCGCCAGCGGGCCGCGAAAAGGAACCGCCCTTCGGCCGCTCCCCTCTCAATCGGATTTTTCCGCGTCCGCCGCGAAACCGTCATCCGATGAACGATATCTTTTTCTCGTCCGGCTCGTGGGGCGGCCGCGCGGTATTCGCGTACCCGAGAAGCACCGAGCAGCCGAACGCGTAGCCCTCGGGGAAGCCCAGCCTCCTCGCGAACTCCCCGGCGCGCGCGCCGGCAAACGCGAGGCCGGCCAGGCCGCACATGACGTTGGCGAGGCCCAGCGACGTCGCGGCAAGCGCGATGTTCTGGCAAAGGATGCCGCAGTCGAGCAGCGCGGGGATCCTCTGCGCCAGGTCGATGGGCACGACGATCATGCAGGGCGCGCCGTAAAAAAGCCTTCCGCCGCGCTCCATGATGCGGTTGTACATGCCTTGATCCTCCATGGCCGCGAGACGGGCCATTCCCTCGGCCTCCATGTCGTTCAGGAGCGCCCTGTCCCTGACGACGATGACGCGCCAGGCCTGGCGGTTCATGCCGCTGGGCGCCTGCACCGCCGCCCTTGCGACGGCATAAAGGAGATCGTCCGGCGGCAGCTCGCTTTTATAATCCCGGCAGGAATAGCGCTCGGCTATGACCTTCAACGTTTCGTTCACAATAATTCCTCCTCGCGCAGGCGTTTCGATGCCTGATGATATGGAATTATACCGGAGCCGCCGATAAAAATCAAACGGCGGCGGGCCGTTGACAGCGCGAAAAAAATCCGGTAGACTGGACCGGTAATCGAACGAAAGGAACCTCGTCCTTTGCAGAGCTTCTAAGCCCGAATCCATCGAAATCCCGCGCGAAAAGCTGCCGTTGACCGGCGGCCGTTCGTCGTGGGACCGGGCGGGAAGCGCAAAAGCGAGGTTTTCGGTTCGGGACGACGGGGGAGCTCCCCGCCGCCGCGATTCCGTTCCCGCGCAGGCGTTTCCGCCTGGGCGGATTTTTTATGCCCTAAAATAAAACAAAGGAGATTTTTATGAGAAAACGCATCCGTCGGTGTACTCCGCCGTTTCAGGCTTCCTTAATGCCCCGTCAAAGCATAAGGAAGGATCTGATTTACGCATATGAATACGATTCTGTGGGAGGTGAATTATCTTTCGCCCCCTAAGATTACGCGCCGCTGCGCCGGATGCGGCGCGAAAACGGAACACATCTGCTCCGGGCTGTTCCGCGTGAACGCCCAGAAAAAACGCCTCGACGTCTGGCTCGTATACCGCTGCGCGCGCTGTAAGGGAACGTGGAACCTGACGATACTCTCGCGCGTGAACCCGAACGGCGTCGGGCCGGAAACGCTCCGGCGATACGTCGAAAACGACGCCGCGCTCGCCCGGAGCTACGCTATGGACGAGGACTTCCTCGCACGCGCGGGCGCGGATACGGAGCCCGCCGAATATTCCGTTTGCGGCGCGGAGTTCGATCCCGCCGCGCAAACGCGGCTCAGGATCGTCAGCGCCTGCCCCTCGAAGCTTCGCGTCGCCAGGCTCATCCGCCAAAAGCTGAACCTCTCGAAGCGGGACTTCGACGCGCTGCTCGAGCGGGGGACAATCCGCATGGAGGGCGGCGCGGACGTCGCGCGGGCGAAACTCGGAAAAGAAGCGATCGTGTATTTCGCGGCGCGCGCGCCGGGAGAATGAGCGCAAACCGCCCGCCGGGAATCCGGCGGGCGGTTTGCGCATTGCGTCGGCCCTGTATTCTGTCCGTTTATCGCTAAGAGGAGATTCCGCGGGCTTTGTATCAGGCTCATTTGGCAGCGTTCAATTCAAACTCTACGATTTCTCCGTTTTGAGGATGATAGCCGTTGCACAGCGACTGAATGATCATTCCGTGGCAGGCCACTATAACCTTATGATAGCGCTTATATTTATTTAGAACCGGCAATATTCTCCCTTTCAGACGTTCCATATCCTCCCAGTCTTTTTCTTGGCCGTCCGGATAGACGCCCGCGAAGTCAACAAATTCTTTATAGTTTAATTCCGCTCTATCGTTCGGCTCATAAATATAATTTTTGTTTGCCATCCATTCGTGCAAGTCAGTCTCGACTATAATATCCGCCTGCAACTCTTTGGACAGAATGGCAGCGGTTTGTAAAGCTCTCGTATAGGGCGACGATAGAATGATATCTGCCCCGCGAAGTCTGCCGTCTTTTGCGGTATTTTCAATTTCCAAAACGCCGTTATTCGATAACGGCGCAAGGTTGACGCCAAAGCCCTGATATATTTTTGTGTCCCTCTGCGTATCGTTTGTTCTGCCATGCCTGATCAAATAGAACATAGCCCGATTCACCTTGCCCGCTATAAGCGATTCATCTCATGAAACGTTTTCATTTACTCCGGCGACATGTAGACTATACCAGAGTTGTCAACGTATATCAAGTTCTGATCGGACTGGCATCCGTTTCACGCAAACCCTGTTTTTTCCCGTAAGCGAGCGAAACCGCTTATAATCATGCGAAACGGACACGGAGCGGATAGAACCGACGCCCCGCCTGCGCTTCCCAAATCAAATCCGACTCGTTTCTTCTTGATATCTGCAAAAAAAGTCTGTATGATATACTACATAAAATCATACGGATTTATAAGCAATTCGGATTGGAGCAAATTATGCGCAAGGAAATTTACGACACCGACAAGAGATCACGCCGGTCCTGGTATTTCTACGATTTCGGCAATTCCGCCTACGCCTCCGTCGTGCTGCTCGCGGTATACTCCGCCTTCTTCAAAAACGTCGTCGTGGGCGGCGCGGAGGGCACGCGGCTGTGGGGCATTTCGGTCGGGATCGCGGCCATACTCGTGGCGATCGTATCGCCCATACTCGGCACGATCGCGGACTTTACGAAATTCAAAAAGAAATTCCTGCTGATCTTCACCGCGCTTTCCGTCGTGTTCACCGCTTTGCTGTTCTTCGTGGGCGAGGGCGACGTGTTCATCGGCATGCTCTTCTTCATCCTCGCCGAGATCGGCTACCGCGCCGCGCAGGTGTTCTACGATTCCCTGCTTACGGATGTTTCCACGCCCGAGTCGATCGGCTTCGTTTCGGGCAAGGGCTGGGCCATAGGCATGATCGGCGGCATCGTAGCCCTTCTCATCGTGCTCCTGCCCATACAGCTCATAGGCAACCAGGTGATACCTTACGCGTTCCTGATCACCGCCGTTATTTACCTCGTCTCCTCCATACCGACCTTCCTCTGGGTCGTGGAGAAGCATGAGGCCGAACCCATCCCCGCGGGAGAGAACGCCGTCGTGCTCGGCTTCAAAAAGCTGGCGCAGACGTTCCGCTCCGTCAAGCAGTACAAGGAATTCGTCAAGTACATGGTCGCCTTCCTGATCTACAACGACGGCATCATGATGCTCATGGACTTCGCCGCCATCATCGGCGCGACGCTCTTTGGCATGGAGCAGACGCAGCTCATCATCTTCGTCATACTCATACAGTTCTCCGGCACGTTCGGCGCGCTGCTGTTCGGCAAGGTTTCGGATAAGTGGAGCAGCAAGCAGGCCATACTCATACCGCTTGTGATCCTGATCGCCTCGGTCGCGGGGCTGCTGTTCATCCAGGATCTCATCTGGTTCTACATCATCGGCTTCATCGCGGGCTTCTCGCTCTCGGGCGTGCAGGCCGTCAGCCGCACGATGGTCAGCCAGCTTGCGCCTTCCACCAAGTCCGCCGAGTTCTACGGCTTCCTCTCCGTCGCGGGCAGGACCTCGACCTTCATCGGGCCTCTCGTGTTCGGTACCATATCCTACCGCGCGCACAACTGGTACGACAACCACGGGTTCGACCCCGTGCTCGCGGAGCACTACGGCCTGCTCTGGGCGATCGGCTCCATCATCCTTTTCCTCGTGGTCGGCGCGCTGCTGCTGCTTCTTGTCAAGCGCGTTTCCGCCAAGGAACCCATGAAATACTGACCGTTCATACGTCTATGCTTGGGAGCGCCCCGCAAGGGGCGCTCCCGGTTATTTTGGCCGGGAAACGTTCTATTCAAATATCATGTTCAATAAGTATATTATGATTGACATTATGTCATTAATATTATATTGTATTGCCAGAAAAGAAAGGATGTGATTTTTCGGTGTTGATAAGCCCCGCATACATTTTCGACCTCATCGCGGGCATGGCGCTGATCGCCGGGATCGCGGTCATGTTCTATTTCGTAGGCAGGAAGAGCCGGCGGGAGAAAAAGTACGACGAGCGGCAGTCCCTCGCGCGTCTCAAGGCCTACCGCGCGGCGTTCTGGACGTTTGTTGTCCTGCTTGCGATCAACGCGTTCGTCGAGAGCACGGGCGACGGCTACCGCTGGGGCGACGCCATTATCGAACCGTTCCTGTTCATCTGCGCGGCGATCACCGTATTCGTCGTGATCTGCATCTTCGAGGACGCGTACTTCGCGCTCAACGAGAAGCGCTCGTTCTACCTGTGGATGTTCGGGATCATCGCCTTCGCCAACAGCTTTATCTTCCTCGGCAACATCGGGAACTACAACTGCGCGTACATCGAGAACGGCCGCGTCACGTTCCGCGCGATGAATCCCGTCGTGCTCGTCATGTTTGCCATCCTCTTCGCCTCGCTGGCGATCAAGGCGCTCATCAGCCGCGGGAAGGAGAGGGAGCGGTCGCGGGATGAGGAAGGCGCGTCATGAAAAACCTCAGGCTCAAGGCCGCGCGCGCCGCGCGCGACCTCTCGCAGCAGCAGCTCGCGGACCTCGTGGGCGTATCGCGCCAGACCATCAACGCCATCGAGATGGGCGACTACAACCCCACCATCAACCTGTGCGTCGCGGTGTGCCGGGCCCTGGGCAAAACGCTCGACGAGCTGTTCTGGGCGGAGGAATCCCATACTTAAACGGGCAATGCAAGCCGGGCGGCCAGTCGGCCGCCCGGCGCTTATATCGCTCACAACTACCTGTCCTTGAGTTTGGCGAAGATCATGCGGCCCGCGGAGGTCTGCAGCGCGCTCGTCACGACCACGGCGGCCTCCTCGCCAAGGAACCTTCGCCCGCCGTCGACCACGATCATGGTGCCGTCGGCAAGATACGCGACGCCCTGTCCGGCCTCCTTGCCCTCCTTCATGATGGAAACAGTCATCTCCTCGCCGGGGAGCAGAACGGGCTTGATGGCGTTGGCGAGTTCGTTGATGTTGAGCACCGGCACGCGCTGCACGCCCGCGACCTTGTTGAGGTTGTAGTCGTTGGTCACGACCACGCCGCCCATGTCGTATGCAAGGCGGATGAGCTTGGCATCGACCTCGGCGATGTCCTCATAATCCGTCTCCACGACCTTGATGGGCACCTCGAGCTCTTCCTGCATGGTGTTGAGTATGTCCAGCCCGCGGCGGCCGCGGTTGCGCTTGAGGGGGTCCGCGCTGTCGGCGATGTGGCGAAGCTCGCGCAGCACGAACGAGGGCACGATCATGTTGCCCTCGAGTATGCCCGTGCGGCAGATGTCCGTGACGCGCCCGTCTATGATGACGGAGGTGTCGAGTATCTTCGGGCGCGCCATAACGCTGGTTTTGCCGGCCTTTTCCTTCGCGCCGCGCTTGAACCACGAGGGCGTGTTGATCTCGCCCTTCCTCTTGGTGACGACGGTCCAGCCGAGATAGCCGAACGTGAAATAGAGGATGGCGTTGATGATGAACGCGAGCCAGTTGAGCTCCATCTTCGCCGTGAGCGTGCTCATGAGGAACGCGATCACGAGCCCCACGATGAGCCCCACCACGCCGAAGAAGATCTCCGCCATGGACATATCGGCGAGCCTGGATTCCACCGTGTTGATGAATCGCGTGAAGCCCTCGATCAGGCGCGGCGCCAATAAATAAAGTAGGATTGCAAATAAAACCGCCGCGCCGATGTAGATGAGCGCCAGGCCCCATTCGATCAGCTTCCTGTGCATGTTGAAATTCCAGAAATAAATCAGAAGCTCGTTCACGCCCTCCACGACCGCCACGCCCAAGCCCGCCCCTACGAGCGCCAGTATCGCCCTTGCGATCTTTTTAGCCAAATCGGCTTCACCTCGCTATACTTTTGTTGTTAAACGCCTATGGAAAGAAACAGCTCCTCCGCATCCCTGCCGCTCGCGGCGGCGAGCTCCGTGATGAGCACCTGCCGCGCGGAGGCGAGCATCTTGCGCTCCCCGGCGGAAAGGCCCTTCTCCTCGTCGCGCCTGCGCAGGCACTTGACCACGTCCGCCACGTCGTAAATATCCCCGCCGCGCAGCTTCTCGTAGTTCTCGCGATAGCGGCGGTTCCAGTTGTCGCACTCGGCAAGCGGCTCCTCTTTGAGGAACTCCATCACCCTGCCGCACTCCCCTTCGCCGATGATGTAACGAAGCCCTACCTTCTCGGCGGTATCCACGGGCACCATGGCCGTCATCTTGCCCAGTATAAAGCGGAGCACATAGTATTTCGACGTGACGCCGAGCACCTCGCGGTCCTCTATGGCCTCGATAACGCCGACGCCGTGCATGGGATAGCAGACCCTATCGCCCACACGGAACATGGCGTTACCTTCCTTTCGATCGCATTTGCCCGCATCGCTGCCTATATTATGACCTATTGTATATTTTACCATCCCTTTTGAAAAGTGTCAAAAGAAAAGGAGCCCCAGGCTCCCTTTCCCTTGATTTCCCTAATTTTCAGCGGCCGGATACGACCAGACCGTCGACGAGTATTGCCGGGCTCCCTATGGCGCCGCCGCCGCGCGGCGGGTTGAAGTAGAGCGAGCCGCCCACGGCCAGCACGCCGCCCAGAAGCTTTGTGAACGAGCCGCCCACGGTGATCTGGTCGACCGGGCGCACGGGCTTGCCGTTCTCGACGAGCATGCCCTTGGCGATCAGCGAGAATTCGCCGGAAACCGGATCGAGCCCCGCGTGCATGCCGTCCATCTCGGTGATGAAGAGGCCGTTTCCCAGCTCCCGCATCAGCGCGTCATCGCTCTTTTGGCCGGGCCTGATGTAGAATACCGAGGGCATCACGCTCACGCTCGCGTCCGCGCCCGCCCTGCCGCCGTTGCTCGTGGAAGGCACGCCCGCCTTCCCGGCGGTCTTGAGGTTGTGCAGGAAGCTGCGCAGCACGCCGTTTTCCACGACCGTGGTCGTGACGCTCGGCACGCCCTCGGCGTCGAACGCGCGCGCGTAGTCGGGATGGAACGGATCGTCCACGATCGTGATCTTCTCATCGGCGATCCTCTCGCCGAGCTTATCCTTAAAAAGCGTCAGCCCTTTTTGCGCGTTGTCGCCCGAGAACATCGGCGAAAACGCCTCGAGCATGGCCGCCATGGCGCTGTTCCGGATCAACGCCCGGTACGTGCCCGCGCCCACCGGGCTCGCGCCGTGCAGCGCGAGGCTGTCGGCCACGGCCTCCCGCGCGCAGCGATCCACGTCGAATATGCCCTCGCCGATGCGGAAGGCGTAGGCGTTTCGCATATCCTCGCCCTCTTTGGTGATCGGCATCACGACGGATACTGCCGTGCGCTCCTCGTCGAAGGCGTCGAGGCCGAGCGTGTTGCTGATGCGAATCTCGCGCCTGCCCGATTCGACCGTGCAGAACTCCGTGCGCGCCACGCGCGGGTCGACGGCCTTGGCCGCCCTTTCGAGCGAGAGCGCGAGGTCGATCTTCTCCTGCTCGCCGAGCGAATACGCCCTGCGCTCCGGTTTTTCCAGCGCGGGATACTCGCATTTGCCCTGCATGGGGTGGTCGTCCTCCGCCTCGATGGAGCGGGCGTTGTCCATGGCGCGCGCGACGAGCTTTTCCGGCTCCTCGAGCTTTTGCGTGAACGCGTAGCCGTTCCTGCCGCCCAGCCTGACGCGCAGGTTCAAGCCGCCCTTGGCGTTGACCTCGTACTGGTCGATGTCGCCCTCGAGCACGTTGACCGAGAAGCTCTCGTTCCTTTGGTAATACGCCTCCGCCGCCTCGCAGCCCTGAGCCAGGGCTTCTTTAAACAAAGCTTTCTTGAAACCGATGAAATCCATTACAGCATGCCTCCCTTCCCGCCGACCACGATGTCCGTCACGCGGACCCTCGGCTGCCCCACGTTGGTGGGCACGCTGCCCGAGAGGGAGCCGCACATGCCCGGAGCCATCCACATGTGTTTGCCTACGCGGTCGATCTTTTTGAGGACGTCCGCGCCCTTGCCGATCAGCGTCGCGCCGCGCACGGGGCAGAAGATCCTGCCGTCCTTGACCCAGTACGCCTCGTCCACGGCGAAGTTGAACTCGCCCGTAAGCGGGTTGACGCTGCCGCCGCCCATCGAGGCCGCGTAAAGCCCCGTGCCCATGGTGCGGATCATCTCCTCGTCGTCGTCCGTGCCCGGCGCGAAGAAGGTGTTGGTCATGCGCGAGGTCGGCGCGAACTCGTAGCTCTCGCGGCGGGAGCTGCCCGTGAGCGGATGCTCCATGAGCCGCGTGTCGCGGTAATCGAACAGATACGATTTGAGCACGCCGTTTTCGATGAGCACGTTCCTTTGGGAGGGCGTGCCCTCGTCGTCGAAGCGGATGCTGCCCCATTCGCCGGGCAGCGTGCCGTCGTCCACGGCGGTGACGACGGGGCTCGCGACGACTTGCCCGAGCTTGCCGCAGAACTCGCTGTTGCCCTTGGCGACGCTCGTGGCCTCGAGCGAATGGACGCACGCCTCGTGGAGTATGACGCCGCCGAAGCCGCCGTCGATCACCACGGGCACCGCGCCCGCCGCGGGACATTGCGGCGCGTGCAGCATGGTCACGGCCTGCTTGGCGGCCGCGGCTCCGAGCGCCTCCATATCGTAATGCCTGAACTGCTCGAATCCCTCGCCGCGGCCCGGCGCCTTGTAGCCGGTCTGCGCGTCGCCGTCCTTCATGGCGACGGCCTGTATGGCCACGCGGCCGCGCGGCCTGCGGTCCTCGGCCCAGACGCCGAGGGAGTTGGCGACCGTCACGCGCTGGTCCACATCCATGAAGCGCGCGACGACCTGCGTGATCTCGTCCGAATAAGCCTTGGCCGCCTGCGACGCGCGGCGGATCAGCGCGATGCGCTCCGCGTTGCCGACCGCGCCGTAGGGCGTCTCCGGGGCGTAATCGCCCTTTCGCAAAGCGTTGAACGCCCTGGTTTCATGCTCCTTCACGCCCTTGAGCGCGGCCGCCGCGGCCTTGGCCGTTTCCATGAGCGCCTTCTCGTCCTGCCCGGAGGTGTACGCGTAGATGCAGCGCGCGCCCAGCAGAACGCGTACGCCCGCGCCGAAGACGCGGCGGTAGCTCGCGTCCTCCACCTTGCCGTCCACCATGACGACGACGTTCTTCTCGGTGTCCTCCGCGAAGAGCTCGCTGTAATCGCCGCCCGTCGCGAGCGCCGCCCCCAGCACGTTTTCGACGATCCTTCTCTCGATCAAACCGCTGTTCCTCCTAAATGTGAATTGTTCCGGTGAAACGCTATTCCTCTTGCCTGATTTTTCCCGCCGCGATGTGGTTCTGGCGTATTTTCGCCTCGCTGCCCAGCTCCCCCGGCTCGTAGTAGACCCTGCCTTTCACCGAGGGCGGCATGTATTCTTGCGCGACGACGTGGCCGGGATAATCGTGCGGATATTTGTAGCCCTTGCCGTGGCCGAGCTTATCCGCGCCCGCGAAGGACGTATCCCGAAGGTGTACGGGCACGGGCTGGTCGGGTATGCTCTCCGCGTCCGCGAAGGCGGAGACGACCGCCTTGACCACCGAGTTGGACTTGGGGCTCTCGCACAGGAATATGATCGCCTGCGTTATGGGGAGCCGCGCCTCGGGCATGCCTATGAGTTCGAGCGCCTCGGCCGCCGCGACCGCCTGGAGCATGGCCTGCGGGTTCGCCAGGCCGATGTCCTCCGAGGCGTGGGCGATAAGCCTGCGGCAGATCACGCGCGGGTCGACGCCCGCGTACACGAGGCGCGCGAACCACGCGACGGCCGCGTCGCTGTCCCCGCCGCGCAGGCTCTTGCAGAAGGCCGAGAGCATGTCGTAGAACTGCTGGTCGTCGACGTTGATGACCTTCTTCTGCACGGATTCCCCCGCGACCGCGGCGTCGATATGGATGACCCCGTCCTCGGGCGGCGTCGTGAGCACCGCGAGCTCTACGGCGTTGAGGGCGCAGCGCGCGTCCCCGTTGCTGGTCCGGGCGATGTGCTCGAACGCGTCCTCGTCGAAATCGACCCTGTAACTCCCAAGCCCCCGCTCCTTGTCCTCGAGCGCGGCGCGCATGGCTTTTTTGACATCCCCGACCGCGAGCGGGTAGAATTGGAACAGCCTGCACCGGCTCACGACCGCCGCCGTCATGGAAACCATGGGGTTCTCCGTCGTGGAGCCGATGAAGCGGAGTATGCCCTTCTCGAGCGCGGGCAATATGGAATCGCTCTGGGTCTTATTCCAGCGGTGGCACTCGTCGAGCAGCAGGTACGTGCTTACGCCGTACATCGCGAGGTTTTTTTCGGCCTCGTCGATGACCGCGCGCACCTCCTTGACGCCCGAGGAAACCGCGTTGAGCTTCTCGAAGCGCGCGCCGGTCTGGTGGGCGATGACGTAGGCGAGCGTGGTCTTGCCGCAGCCCGGCGGGCCGAAGAAGATGGAGCTTGTGAGCGAATCGGTTTCTATTGCGCGGCGAAGCAGCCGGCCGCGGCCGACGATGTGCTCCTGGCCGATGAACTCGTCCAGATTGCGCGGCCGCATGCGGTCCGCCAGAGGCGCGCGTCTGGCGGCGTTCTTCTCAAACAGATCCATGCCGTGTCGGACTCCCATAAATAAACCGCGTTCTATATTTATTATAATACGGCGAGGCGCTTTACACAATCTTCGCGAGGCCGTATAATTTCTATGGTTACAGAGCGTTTATAAAAAAGGATTCAATATGCCAAAGTACAGAGATCTCCTCGACGAGAGGAGGAAACCCCTGAGCGCGATCTGGTTCCTCGCGTGGCCGATCATGCTCGAGCAGGTCCTCATCATGCTCATCCACTATGTGGATACCGCCATGGTCGGCGGCCTGGGCCCGCAGGCCACGGCGGCCGTCGCGCTCACCTCGCCCGCCAACATGCTGCTCAACGGCATATTCGCGGGCGTGTCCATCGGCTTTTCGGTGCCCGTCGGGCGCTATATCGGCTCGCGGAATATGGATATGGCAAAGCGCGTCATACGCCAGGCCGTGCTCTCCATAGGCATTTGCGGCGGCGCGATGACCGCCGTCATGCTTCTGCTCGCGCCCTACATCCCCGTGTGGATGGGCGGGGAACCGGAAATCCTTGCCGACGCGACCTCGTTCATCAGCGTGCTGAGCTTCTCCTACGTATTCAGCATGAGCGTGCAGATCTGCGGCAGCATACTGCGCTGCACGGGCGACACGCGCACGCCGCTCGTGTTCAACGTTTCGACCAACATCATCAACATGGCGCTCAACTTCCTGCTGATTTACCCGTCGCGCACGGTGGAAGTGTTCGGCCGCTCCTTCAGCATCGCCGGCGCCGGGCTGGGCGTCGCGGGTTCCGCGCTCGCGTCGGTCGTGGCGCTCTCCTTCTCCGGGCTGATGCTGCTGCGCGCGCTGTTCCGCGAAAACGCGGTATGCCGCATCGCTTTGAAGGACGGCTTCCGCCTCGACAAGGTCATCTGGGGGGATATGCTCAAGCTTGGCATGCCCGTGGCGCTCGAGCGCGTGACCCTCTCCGCGGGCCAGGTGGCGATGACCGCCATGGCCACGGCGCTCGGCACAGATTCGCTCGCCGCGCACTCCCTCGCGATCACCGCGGAGTCCATCACCTACATGCCCTCGTTCGGCTTCGCCGCCGCCGCGACCACGCTCGTCGCCCAGTCCCTGGGCGCGGGGAAACCTCGGCTCGCGCGGCGCTTCGCCGACTACTGCACGGTGGGGTGCGTGCTGTTCATGAGCAGTATGGGCTTTTTGCTCTTCTTCGGAGGGGATATGCTGATTTCCCTGTTCACGCCGTCCGCGGCGGTCGTGGCCATTGGCGCGGCGGCGCTGCGCGTGGAGGCGCTCGCGCAGCCGCTTTACGCGGTGAGCCAGATCGGAACGGGTATTCTGCGCGGCGCGCGGCAGACGAAGCTCGCTTTCATCGTGAGCCTCATAGGCATGTGGGCGGTGCGTATCCCGACGGCGTACCTGATGTCCCGATACGCGCCGGAGCTCGGGCTTACCGGCCTGTGGATCGGCATGGCGAGCGACCTCAGCGTGCGAGGGCTTCTAATCCTGCTGCTCCTTCGCGGCGGGCGGTGGGCCGGGGCAGAGGCTCCGGAGCCTCCCGCTCAAACCCAAGAAGCGTAAATATGCCCTCCGCGTCCGCGTCGAGCGGGGAGGCCCAAAGGAGCGTCGCGCCGAGGGAAAGGCGCAGCGCTTCTTTTTTCGTCTGCTCCGCGAACAGCCCCTCGTCCTCCCGCAAAACGCTGATGACGATCACGGCGGCCCTTCTCGCGCGCCGCTCGTCGGCGTTGCGCCGCTCGATGTATTCGCCCGCCTTCCCGAGCGCGCTTGAAATGTCGCCTATGCCGCTGCCGGGCGCGGCGTAGAGCGCGGCGAGCAGCTTGTCCCCGTCGCGCGTGAAGTTGACGCAAAAGCGCGTGTCGAATGCGCCGCCCACGCAGCAGAGCGCGACGCGGCAGTCCGGGTCGGCGGCGAGCAGCGCGCCGATGAGCTCCTTCGCGCGCGCGCGGCACAGATCCTCTTCAAAAACGCAGCCCGCGGCTTCGGCGTCCGCGACGCGCGCGAACGCCCCGGAAGCGTCGGGCGCGTAGTGGTTCTCCCACGGACGCCAGCCGAGCGCCCCTTCCTCGAGCAAAAAGCACGAGCGGAAGCGGTATGGGACAGACATATCCACCGCGCCGCCGGGCAGGGCGGGGTAGGTTTCGTTCGAGGCGGCCTCCCCGAGCGGCCTGAAGTAGCAGTGCTCCGGATTCAGGCAGGGCGAGGCGAGCCAGGGCTCGTCTCCCGCCTCCTCGAGAGTCAGGCCGGAAACGTTGACGACGATGACGATGTCCCCGGGCGTCGCGGACGGCGCCGGAAGGCGTTGGATCAGGCACAGAAACGCGGCGAGCAGATAGATATAACGCATGGCAATCATCCTCCCATTTGCGTGCGAGCATGACCATCATGCGCTTCTTTTTTATGGATTTCACCGGCTTCGGCAAAGGAAGTGCAAATCCGCCAAATGAAGTGGGAAATCAACGCGGGGCGGGGGAGGACTCCATAACCGCCCGGCATTCGGATATCCGTTCCGCGGCGGTCGGTCCGCCGGAACTGAAGCGGCGTTCCGGGCAGGGGGAGCCCGGAACGCCGTTTGCGCTAAAACGCGCCGAACCATGGGGGCTCAGCTCTTCTGGCCGAGGTCCTCGAGGGAAAGCTGCTGGGAGAAGCTCATCTCGAGCATTCTCTTGGGGGTATGGTCGAACAGGTTGCTCACGGGCTCGCGGTTGTGTATGGCCTTGACGGCCTCCGCGAACATGGGCGCGGCGGACACGATGCGGATCTTGTCCGAGCCCACGACGGCGGGGCAGTCGACGGTGTCGGTCGAAACCAGAAGTTCGATGGGGCTCTCCTCGATGCGCTTCACGCCCGCCTCCTGCAGCACGACGTGGGAGAGGAAGGCGTAGATTTTTCCCGCGCCCTTGTCCTTGAGGCCGTGCGCCACGTCGATGAGCGTGCCGCCGGAAATCGTGAAATCGTCCACCACGATGCAGTCCTTGCCCTTGACGTTGCCTATGATCTCGAGCACCTTGGCGCTCTCGTTGTGATCGACGCGCATCTTGTCGCCTATGGCGACGGGGCAGCCCAACTCGTCCGCCATGGAGCGCGCGCGCTTGGCGCTGCCCGCGTCGGGCGAGACGACGACGGTGTTCTTGTTGACGATGCCGATGTGCCGCGCGTAGGCGGCGAGCAGGCCCTGCGCGTAAAGGTGATCGACGGGCTTTGAGAAAAAGCCCTGCACCTGCGCGGCGTGAAGATCCATGGTCAGCATGCGGTCCGCGCCCGCCGTTTCGATGGCGTCGGCGCACACGCGCGCGCGGATGGACACGCGGGGCTCGTCCTTTTTATCGCCCTTGGCATAGCTGAAATACGGCATGATGACGGAAACGGAGTTCGCGCTCGCGCGCTTGAACGCGTCGATATAGAAAAGCAGCTCCATGAACTCGTTGTTTGGATTGAGTCCTATGGTCTGCACGAGATAGACGTCCTTATCGCGAATGCATTCGTTGATGCGAACGAATGTGTTGCCCTTGCTGAAGGTGATGGTCGTGTTGTCGCCGATGGGGCTGCCCAGATAGTCGCACATGCGCCGCGCGAACTTTCTGCTCGCGTTGCCCGCAAATATCCTGATCTGGCCGTTCCCGCAGTTCATAGCCGGAATCCCCCTTATAATTCATGGCTTCATTATAGCAAAGTTCGTCCGTCCGGGCAATGGCAGCGATTAGGAGCAAAAAGGGATTTGCGCGTTTGTGATAAGCCATAATTATACCTTATGCATGGAAGAAGCCCCGGCGTTTCATCGCGTCCGCTGCTTCGCTTTGCCCGCGGGCAAAAAAGACCCGGAATCCATGCGGAATCCGGGCCGGACGCGTTGTCGGTTTTTGCCGAGCCTTGCAGGAAAAGCGTTTCTTGCGTCGAAGCATTATAACCCTTTCATATGCCTACTCCTCCGCGGCGGAAAGCCCCATCTGGCTCACGACCATGTCGTAGTAGCGTCCTTTGGCGGCCATGAGGCTCGCGTGGTCGCCGCGCTCGACGATTTTTCCCTCGTGCAGCACCATGATCCTGTCCGCGTCGCGTATGGTCGAGAGGCGGTGCGCGATGAGAAAGCTCGTGCGGCTCGACATCAGGCGCAGCAGCGAGAGCTGTATGTCCTTCTCCGTTTTGGTATCGACGGAGCTGGTCGCCTCGTCGAGTATCAGGATCGGGCTTTCGCACAGCGCCGCGCGCGCGATGGCAAGCAGCTGCCTCTGCCCCTGGCTGAGGTTGTCCGCGCTGCCGGAAACCATGGTCGCGTAGCCCTCGGGGAGCTTGCGTATGAAATCGTCCGCGCGCGCGAGCCGGGCGGCTTCGACCACCTGCGCGTCCGTCGCCTCGGGCTTGGAATAGCGTATGTTGTCCATGACGGTGCCGGAAAACAAGCATGTGTCCTGCAGCACCACGGAGAAGCACGCGCGCAGGCTCTCGCGGCGGATGCCGCGGATGTCCACGCCGTCGATGCGGATCACGCCCGAATCCGCGTCGTAGAAGCGCGTGACGAGGTTGACGATGGTGGTCTTGCCGCTGCCGGTTTCGCCCACGAGCGCGACGACCTCGCCGGGCCTGACGTCGAAGGAAACATCCTGCAGCACGGGGCGCTGCTTGTCGTAAGAGAAACAGACGTTCTCGAAGCTCACGCCGCCCTTGGGGGATGTGAGCGCCACGGCGTCCGGCGTGTCCGGCGTCTCCTCGGCGCGGTCGAGTATCTCGAACACGCGCTCCGCGCCCGCGAGCGCCTGCTGGATGGAGTTAAAGAGCGAGGCGATGTTGTTGAGCGGCTGCGCGAACTGCTTGGAGTAGCTCAGAAAGCTCACCACCGTGCCGATGGCGAGGCCGTAGCTTACGCTCATTACGCCGCCCGCGATGGCCGTGAGCGTGAAGGTCAGGTTGTTGATGACGTTCATCAGCGGCATCATGAAGCCCGCCCAGGTCTGCGCGCGGTAGGAGCTGCGATAAAGGCTTTCGTTGATCTCGGAAAAGTTCCGTTTGGCTTCCTCCTGCCGGGAGAAGGCCTTGACCATCTTCATGCCCAGTATGTTTTCCTCGATGACGCCGTTGAGCGCGCCCAGGCTTTGCTGCTGCGCGAGGAAGTACGCGCGGCTCTTGGTGGCGATCAGGCGCGTGAGCGCGTATACGAGGGGTACGGCCACGAGCACCACGAGCGTGAGCCGCCAGTCGAGCACGATCATCAGCGTAAGGGACCCAAAGAGCGTAAGCGCGCTCGCGATGAGCTGCGTCGTGCTCGAGGAGATGGTCGAGGAGATGCTGTCCACATCGTTGGCGAGGCGGCTCATCGTGTCCCCGTGGGAGGTCGTGTCGAAGAAGCCCAGCGGAAGGCGCTGCATTTTTTTGAAAAACTCGCCTCGGATGACGTGGATGAGCTTCTGGCTCACGCGCAGCATCAATACGTCGGAGAGCGTGGTGGTGACATAGCGCGTCGCGTGCAGCGCGGCGACGGCCAGGAGGATCAGGAGCAGCGTGCCTTCGTCGAAGGCGAAACCTCTGAGCGCGAAGGTGTTGAACGCTTTGCCGGTGAAGTACGGCACGGCCACCTGCACGCCGGAGGCCGTCGCCGTGAGCAGCATGGCGGCGAACACGGTCCTGCCCCAGCGAAGGAAAATCCTCAGGATGCGGCGGAACGTGCCCTTCGCGTTCTCGATGGTGCTATTCTCGTTCTCGACTCCGGCAAGGGCGTTCAGAGCCAGTCGATCACCGATCGAGGGCACCTTTATTTCGGTTCGAATCGCGTTATCCGCCATAGCCCGCCTCCAGAGCCGCCGAGCTTTCGATCTGCGAGCGGTAGATTTCCCGGTACATTTCGCAGCTTTGCATAAGCTCCGCGTGCGTGCCTATGCCGGCCGCGCGCCCCGCGTCGAGCACGAGTATGCGGTCCGCGAACATGGCCGTGGAGCAGCGCTGCGTGATGAGGATCAGCGTGCCCTTTCGATTTTCGACGAGGCCGCGGCGCACCCTGGCCTCCGTGACGGAGTCGAGCGCGCTGGTCGCGTCGTCGAGTATGAGCACGGGCGCATGTTTGACGAGCGCGCGCGCGATGGCCACGCGCTGCTTCTGCCCGCCCGATATGTTCACGCCGCCGCTGCCGAGCATGCTTTCGACGCCCTCGGGCATGTCCTCAACAAAGCCCGCCTGCGCGATGGCGAGCGCGCGGCCGAGCGTTTCGGCGGAGGCGTTTTTGTCGCCCCAGAGCAGGTTGCTTTTGACCGAGCCCGAAAAGAGCATGGGCTTTTGCGGCACGAGCGCGACGCTCGCGCGCACGAGCGCGGGAGCGATCTCGCGTATGTCGCGGCCGCCGATGCGAACGCTGCCCGAATCCGCGTCGTAAAAGCGCAGCAGCAGCCAGGCGATGGTTGACTTGCCGCTGCCCGTGGGGCCTATGATGGCGAGGGTCCCGCCCTCGCCGATTTGGAAGGAGAGCTCCTTGAGCACGGGGTCGCCCGCACTTCCCGGATACGAGAACGTCACGCGCGAGAACTCCACGGAGCCTGGGAGCCGTCCCGCGGGAACCTTCGCGCCGTCCGCGACGAAATCCTCATCGCCCGCGAACACCTCCCTGACGCGCGCGTTGCTCGCCTTGGTGCGCACGAACACGTTGAATATGTTCGTGATCATCAAAAGCGAGGTCAGTATCTGCGCCATATAGATGGTGAACGCCGAAACGTCGCCGGGTTCGGTGAAGCCCGCGGCCGTCTGTTTCGCGCCGAGCCAGATCGCCAGCGCCGTGCCCAGGCCCACCGCGAGCGTCATGATGGGCGAGATGAACGTGATGACGATCTGCGCCGCGACGCCCCTTTTCATGAGCTCGTCGTTGGCCTTGCCGAAGCGCTTCTCCTCGGAGTCGTAGGTGCCGAAGGCCTTGACGAGCCGCACGCCTATGAGGTATTCCTGCACGACGGAGTTGAGCCTGTCCATCGCCTGCTGCAGCTTGGCGTAGCGCGGGTAGGAGAGGCGCATGCTTACGATTATGCCCAGCGCCACGATCGCGACCACGGCGTACATGATAAAGGAGAGGCCGGGGTTCAAAAGCGTCGCGAGCACGATGGAGCCCACGCAGGTGACGGGCGCTTTGAAGAAGATGCGCATGGTGCCGTTGACGAACTGCGTGACCTGCTGCACGTCGTTGGTGAGCCGCGTGATCAAAGAGCCGCTTTGGATCTCGTCCGCCGCGTGCTCGGAGAAGCGCATGATCTTCGAGAACAGGTCGAAGCGCAGATCCGCGCCCAATCTCTGGGATACGCGGCTTGCGAGCATGTTGCGGGATACGGCGAAGAGCGCGCCCAAAAAGGTAACCAGAAGCATCCAGCGCCCGTAGAACAGCACGTTTGCCGCGTTCGCGCGCTCGATGCCCTCGTTGATGATCTTGGCCATGATCGTGGGGCCCAGCAGGTCGCACGTCGCCTCCATGGCGACGCAGAACACACCCGTGAAGAACGGCGTTTTATACCGTCCGAAGTATTTTTTATAAATGTTCATTTCGCCTCATACGGAACGCGTGTACTTGCGCAGCCATTCGCGCTCCTCCCTGTCCATCAGCGGCGCGAGCTTTTCGAAAACGAAGGCGTGGTAGGAGTTGAGCTGCTTTTTTTCCGCCTCGTTCAAAAGCGCCGGGTCGATGCAGTCGAGGTCTATGGGCGCGCAGGTCAGCGTTTCGAAGCGCATGAACTGGCCGTATTCGTTCCTGACGTCCTTGCGGCAGACGATCAGGTTCTCCGTGCGGATGCCGTAGGCGCCCTCGAAGTACAGTCCGGGTTCGTCCGATGTGACCATGCCCTCCTCGAGCACGCAGGAGGAGAGCTTTTCGCCCTCGAGCCTCCAGCGGATGCTGTTGGGCCCTTCGTGCACGCCCAGCAGATAGCCTACGCCGTGGCCCGTGCCGTGCTTATAGTCGAGCGCCGCCTCCCACAGCGGCGCGCGGCAGAGCGCGTCGAGGTTCGCGCCGCGGCAGCCGTAGAGGAAGCGGGCGTTGGAGAGCGCGAGCATGCCGCGAAGCACGAGCGCGAAGTTCCTTTTTTGCTCGGCGCTCAGTTCGCCCATGGCGAAGGTGCGCGTCACGTCCGTGGTGCCCTCGTAGTACTGCCCGCCCGAGTCGACGAGCAGGAAGCCAGCGGGTTCGATGGGGACATCCGTTTCCGGCGTCGCCGAGTAGTGCGGCAGCGCGGCGTGCGGCCCGTAGGCGCAGATGGTCGGGAAGCTCAGGCCGAGGTTTCCGGGCAGCGCGCGGCGGGCTTCGTCGAGCTTTTCGGCCGCGGAGATCTCGCTCATTTCGATTTTGCCGACGTTCTCCTTGACCCACTTGATAAAGCGCGTGAGCGCGAGGCCGTCCCTGACGTGGGCGCGGCGAAGGTTCTCCACCTCGGTTTCGTTCTTGACGGCCTTCCCGAGCAGCGTGGGGTTCTCGGCGTCGACGAGTATCGCCTCGCGCGCGAGCACATCGTAGAGCGCGAAGTTCACGCGCTCGCTCCAGAGCAGCACGGTCGAGCCCTCGCCGTAGCGCGCGGCAAATTCGTAGATCGAATCGTAGGGCAGCGCCTTTACGTTGAGGGAATCGAGATAATCCCGCGCGTCCCCGTCGAGCTTCTCATCGTCGATGAAGAGGAAAGCCTCCCCGTGTTCGACGACGAGGTACGCGAGCGCGACGGGGCAGCAGGGGATGTCGTTTCCGCGTATGTTCAAAAGCCACGCGATGTCGTCGAGGGATGCGAGCACATGCGCGTCGGCGTCCTTCTCCTGCATGACGCGGCGCACATGGGCGAGCTTTTCGGCCGCGCTTTTACCGGCGTACTCCTCGCCGAGCTTCCAGACCCTGCCCTTGGGGAGCGCGGGGCGTTCCGCCCAGATCTCGCCGACGAGGTCGTGCGCGGGCTCGAGCCGTATGCGCTTGGCCGCGAGCAGGCGGCCGGTCTTGAGTGCCCACTGCGCGCCGACCGTGCGCCCGTCGAAGCCGAGCGCGGCGTTCTCGGGGAGGGTGTCCGCGAGATACTGCGGTATCGTCGGCACGCCCTCCTCGCCGATCTTCATGATTTTAACCGAACTCCCCGCCGTCTGGAACTCGCTTTGCAGGAAATAGCGCGAGTCCACCCAAAGGCGCGCTTCGTCCGGCGTGACGACGAGCGTCCCCGCCGAGCCCGTGAAGCCCGTCATGTAGGCGCGCGCGCGGAAATGCTCGCACACGTACTCGCTCAAATGATAGTCGTCCGTGGGAACGTAGTAGGCCGCGAGGCCCCGCTCCTCCATCAGCGCGCGAAGGCGGCCGAGCCTCTCGTCAATCATGCGATCGGCAGCTCCTTCCTTTCGAGGCAGGCGCAGAGGAGCTTCACGGCGTTCTCATAATCGCGCATGTCGCAGGTTTCGACCGGGGAATGGATGTAGCGCGTGCCTATGGAGATGCAGCCCGCGGGCACGCCGCCGCGCGTCCTCTGCACGGCGCCCGTGTCTGTGCCGCCGCCGCGCAGCACCTCGCGCTGGAAGGGGATGCCCGCCTCAGCCGCCGCGTTCTCCATGAAGCGCCTCACCGCCGGGGGCACGATGACGGAGGAATCCATGACCTTGACCGTCGGCCCTTTCCCGAGCTCCACCGCCATGGGCAGCGCTTCGGGCACGTCTCCCGTGCCGGTCACGTCGAGGCTGATGCCGAGGTCCGGCTCTATGGCATAGGCCGCTGTGCCCGCGCCGCGAAGGCCGACTTCTTCCTGAACGGTAAAGACGTAATAGACGTCGTGCTCGCTCCTGGCCTTTTGGATCGCCTCGACCAGCGCCGCGCAGCAGATGCGGTCGTCGAGCGTCGAGCAGGAAAGGCGGTTGCCCATCAGAGCGAATCGGCCCGCGAACACGCACATGTCGCCGACGTTGACGAGTTGCTCCGCCTCCTCGCGGCTCTCGGCGCCGATGTCGACGAAGAGGTTGTTCATCTTGACCTCGCCCACGCCCTTCTCGTTTCGCTCGAAGTAGACCGCGCCGCGCGTTCCGTTCTCGAACACCACCTGATGCCCGGCCGAGAGAGGCGCGTTCACGCCGCCCACGTTCGCGACGCGAAGGAAGCCCTTCTCGTCGATGGCGACGACGACGAGGCCGATCTGGTCCATGTGGGCGCTGAGCATGATCTTTTTGCCGGAGACGCCGCGCTTGAGGGCGATGAGGTTGCCGAGCTTGTCGTTGTACACCTCGTCCGCGTACGGCGCGACGAGATCGCGAAGCACGGAGCTGATCCTGTCCTCGTGGCCCGTGGGGCCGTAGGTCGTGAGTATCGTTTCAAGGGTTTTCGTATCCATAATCAAAGCACCTCGTCGAATTTTTTGGTCTGAAGGAAAGCGTGCGCGAGCAGATAGGCGTTTTGAATATCCGAAACGGAGGCGAGGCTCGCGGGGGAATGGATGTACCGGCAGCCGACGCTGATGCCGCCCACGACGCAGCCGTCGAGCGCCTTGTTGATCGCGCCGCCGTCCGTGCCGCCGCGGCTGCCCTGGCGGAACTGGTAGGGGATGCCCGCCTCTTTGGCGGTCTGCTGCAGCGCCTTGAACATCCTGGGCCGCGCGACGGTGCCGCCGTCCATGAAGGTGACGGCGGGGCCGTGCCCCATGCGCGTCACATACTCGTGCTCCTTGGCCTTGGGCATGTCGTTCGCGGTGGTGCCCTCGAGCACGAGCGCCACGTCGGGCGCGGCCGTCCACACCGCCGCCTTCGCGCCGCGAAGGCCGAGCTCCTCCTGCACGGTGAACACGGCCCACAGGTCGCACTCGTAGTCGTTCTTGAGGAGTTCGAGAAGGATGGCGCAGCCCACGCGGTCGTCGAGCGCCTTGGCCTTGACGATATCCTCGCCGAGCCGTTCGAACTTCGTCGTGAAGCAGATGCGATCGCCGGGTTTCACGTATTTGAGCGCGTCCGCGCGGTCCTTCGCGCCGATGTCGACGTAAAGCTCGTCGTGCGCAAGGGCCCGCTTGAACTCCTCGCGGTTCTGCAGGTGGATGGCCTTGGCGCCGATGACGCCGGGCACGTCGTCCCGGCCGACGGCGACGCGCTTGGAGATCACCACGCGCGGGTCGAGGCCGGCCGCTTCGTAGGCGAGCAGGCCGTTTTCGAGCACGCCGCGCACGATCATGCCGACCTCGTCCATATGGGCGCAGACCATCACGCGGCGGCCTTTGCCCGCTTTATGGACGATGAGGTTGCCCATGGCGTCGGTCTTGTGGGCGAGCCCCATATCGTCGAGCGCGCCCTTGAGGTATTTGCGCACGCGCCCTTCGTCGCCGGAGACGCCGTAGATGTTGGTGAGTTGCTCTAATCGTCCAAGCATAGTTTTTCCTCCCAATCCGCGCCGAGATTCGCGGCGACGCCCGCGATGACCTTCGCGCAGTTTCTGAGCGTATCGAGGGAAATGACCTCCACGCTCGTGTGCATATAACGAAGCGGCAGCGAGATGAGCCCGCACGGTATGCCGCCCAGGAGCGGCTGCAGGCTCCACGCGTCGGTGCCCGTCGCGCCGATGGCGACGTCCGTCTCCCACGGGATGTTCTGCTCCTCCGCCGAGGCCTTGATCATATCGAACACCTTCGGGTGGATGTTCGCGCCCGTGGTGACGGAAACGCGGTCCATCTCAACCGTGTCGAACGGCTTGGTGCCGGGCGTGGGCGCGTGGCACACGTCTATGGCGACGGCGAGGTCGGGCTTCACGTTGTAGCCTCCGGCGCTCGCGCCCAAGCCGCCGCTCTCCTCCTGCACGGAGCCGCAGAACACCACGCGGCAGTTGAGCCTGCGGGATTTCAGTATGTCCATCGCCTCGAGCATCACGGCGACGCAGGCGCGGTCGTCGAATGTCTTTCCCGCGACGATGCTGTTCTTGAGCTTCATCGGCGGCTCGAGGCGGAAGGTCACGTTGTCCCCCACGCCGACGAGCGCGTTGACCTCATCCGCGGAAAGCCCCGTGTCGCACACGAGATCGTCCGCCGTGTAAGCCTTTTTCTCATCCCCGGAATCCTGCAGGTGCGGGGGTTTCGCGCCGATGACGGCCCGTATCTCCCGCTTGCCGTGCACGGTCACCTCGCTGCCGGGGAGTACGCGCGGATCCACGCCCGCGACCGAGCGCACGCGCAGCATGCCGTTGTCCTCGATGCAGGTGACCATCATGCCCACCTCGTCCATGTGCGCCATGACGAGCAGCGTGGGTCCGGTCTCGCCGATCCGGGCGTAGGTGTTGCCCACCGCGTCGACGGATATGTCGTCCGTGTAGGCCCTGAAATATCCCCGGACCACCTCGGACACGCGGGCTTCGTTGCCCGTGACGCCCGGCGCCGTGGTCATGGCGGACAGCGCCTCGAATACATCCATAACGTTCTCTCTCCTTTTTGTTGCGCGTTCTGTCTATCTATATAAAAACCGAATGTCCGTTTATCCCAGGCTTTCGCGCAGCACGCGCAGGGCGTTGCCGTGCGTGATCAGATCCACCTCGCGCGCCGGGAACGCTTTGTTGAGCGCCTCCTCGATCAGGGGCAGCCCCGCGCAGTCCCCGAATTCGAAGGCGCACCCGATGCCGTCGAAATCGCTGCCCAGGGCGACGGTCTCGGCGCCCGCAACGTCCGCGATGTGGCGCGCGTGGCGCACGATATCCCGGATGGTCGTGAGGCGGCCGTTCTCGACGAGGAAGTCCGCGGCGAAATTAAGCCCCGCGACGCCGCCTTTTTCGGCGAGCGCGCGCAGCATAGCGTCGGTGAGGTTGCGCATGGAGGGGCACAGCGCGCGCGCGTTCGAGTGCGAGGCGACGAAGGGCTTTTTCGTATGCCCGGCCACATCCCAGAAGCCCGCGTCCGAAAGGTGGGACACGTCCGGTATGACGCCGAGCCCGTTCATGCGCTCGAGCGCAGCAAAGCCGAAGGGCTTGAGCCCTTTTTCCGGATCGACCGCGTTGGGGAAGCCCAGGCTGTTCTCGTGGTTCCAGGTGAGGGTGATGAGCCGCACGCCGCGGCGATGCATCTGTTCGAGCCGCGCGAGGTCGCCCTCGAGGGGCGCGCCGTCCTCGATGGTCAGAAGCGCGCCGATCTTCCCCGCGGACGCGTTCTTCGCGACGTCCTCATATTTGAGCACGGGCGCGAGCAGATCCGCGTTGCCGGCAAGCTCGCGCTCGTAAAGCTCCGCCGCCCGGAGGTAGAATTCCCACGGGCCGAGGTCCGTCTGGACGTAGCCGTGCTTGGCGGGCTCCTTCGAGATGAAGAGCGCGAACGCCTGCACGAGGGAGCCCGCTTTTTGCAGCCGCAAGAGGTCGAGATCTCCCCCCGGGTTGGCGCGAAGATGCTTTTTTCCGCCGCTTTTCATGACCTCGCATACGACGGTGTCGCAATGGAGGTCGATGAATCTCATTTTTTCCATGGTTTATCTGCCCTCTTCCAGCGCTTTGCGTACCGCCGCGCGAAAATCGTTCATATCCCTGCCGTGATGATGCCACCAGTGCTCCGGGTCATGGTGCGCGCTCGCGGTGCCGCGCCGCCATCCCTCGTCATGACTGACGATCTCATCGACCTCAATCGTGGGGAATTCGCGGATCAGACGGACGCACAGCTCCACGGCGTCCGCGTAGACCTTGTCGAAATAGGGCTGGAAGCGCGCGGGGTTGTAGAGATGCAGATCGAACTCCCCGCAGTATTCGATGCCCGCGGGCTCGCAGATCTCGATGCCGATGTGGTCGTCGTTGTCGCGGCCGCCTGCGTGCCAGCCGCGGTGGTTCCACGGCAGGTACTGCATGACGACCTCGTCGTCCATAAAGGCGTGCACGCACACCTCGCGCCCGTTCTGCTCGCTCGCGGGCCTGTTCCACAGGTCATACCATACGCGCGCGCCTTTGCCGGGCTCCGCCGTGCTGTGTATGGTGATGCCGCGCGGCGTCATGGTGCGGCCTGCCTTATAGCAATCGTTCCGGGTCATGATCTTGGTTTCGATTTGAATCATAATTCTCTCCTTACACGTGCTTCTTGATTATACAACATTTATCCCGCAATAAAAAGATGAAAACAAAACGGGTTTATGCTAAAATAAAAAATATGACGAAAAACAAGAAGCTTCAAAGCAACCTTTTGCTGCTGCTCACGGCCTTCATCTGGGGCACCGCCTTCGTCGCCCAGAGCGACGCGATGGACAGCATGAGCACGTTCACCTTCAACTTCGCGCGCGCGACCGTCGCCGGCCTCGCGCTGCTGGCCGTGATCTATTTTATGGCCCGCGCGCGAAAAAAGCGCAATGAAGCCGCGCCCGAGGCTGCGCCCGGGGGCAAAAAGGCGCTGATCGTCGGCGGCGTCGTCTGCGGCGCGGTGCTCGCGGTCGCCTCCGCGCTCCAGCAAATGGGCATCGAATACGACATCAATGTGGGCAAGGCCGGATTTTTGACGGCGCTCTACATCATCATCGTGCCGCTCGCGGGCATCTTCCTCAAAAAGCGCGCGCATTTCACGATCTGGATCAGCGTTCTGCTCGCGGTATTCGGCATGTATCTATTGTGCATCAAGCAGGGGCTTACCATCGAAACGCGCGACCTGCTCGTGATCGGCTGCGCGTTCTGCTATTCGCTGCACATACTCGTGATCGACCATTTTTCGCCCAAGGTGGACTGCGTGAAGATGAGCTGCATCCAGTTTTTCGTGTGCGGCGCGCTCTCGCTTGCCGCCGCGCTGTTTACGGATAAGCCCGTCGCCCCCGCGGTGTTCGCCGCCGCGTGGGTGCCGATACTTTACTCGGGCGTGATGAGCTCCGCCGTCGGTTATACGCTGCAGATGCTCGCCCAAAGGCACACCTCGCCCGCGCTTGCCTCTTTGCTGATGAGCCTCGAGTCGGTGTTCGCGGCGCTCGCCGGGTGGCTGCTGCTCGGCCAGGGCTTCACGCCGCGCGAGCTCGCGGGCTGCGTCGTGATGTTCGCGGCCATCGTGCTCGCGCAGGCGCCGGATCTCGTCGCCTCGCGCAAGGACAAGCGGCTTTCCCGCGACGTTACGGAATAACGGCGGCTTTGACTTGGGCTTCCCGGCCGGGAAGCCTTTTTCGTCCGCGCGGCCGGGCCGCGCGCCGCGCTTTTTTGAATTCTTGTCACAACTGCGCCCTTGCAATGGACGCGCGAAAGCCGTACATTATAATCGTGCGGGTATGCGCGGCGGGGAAACCCCGCGCGCGCAAAAGACGGGGAAGCACGCCTTCCCGGGAGGCCGAAATGAGGTTCAGGGAGCGCATCGAGCGGTTTATGCAGGGCCGGAACGGCCCCGACGCGCTTTCGCGCGCCTGTTCGGTCGCCTCCATCGTGCTTTTGATCGCCGCCGTCGTCACGCAATCCGTAGGGGCGAGGGTCGCGGGCTCCATACTTTGGTATGTCGCGCTCGCGCTCATAATCGCCTGCTATTGGCGCATGCTCTCGAGGAACGTCACGCAGCGCTACCGCGAAAACGTCAAATACCTGAACCTGCGCGACCGCGCGCTCGGCTTCTTCCGGCGCGAGTTCCGGCACGCCGGGCAGCTTCGGACCCACCGCTTCTTCCGCTGCCCGCGCTGCGCACAGCGCGTGCGCACGCCGCGCGGCAAGGGGAAGATCCGCGTGACCTGCCCCAGGTGCGGCTCGGCCTTCATCCGAAGGAGCTGACATGTTCGGCTACGTCACGGCAAACAAAAAAGAACTGACTCCCGAGCAGGAAGCTCGCTACAGGGCCGCTTACTGCGGCCTTTGCGCCGCGCTCAAAAGGCGGCACGGCAATTTCGCGCGTTTCGCGCTCAACTACGATTTCGCGTTCCTCACGCTGCTGCTCGACTCGCTCTACGAGCCGGAGCGCGAAGTCTGCCGCGCGCGCTGCGCCATGCATCCGGTCTGCGCGCGCCGCCATGAAACGAGCGAATTCACGAACTACGCGGCGGATATGACCGTCGCGCTCGCCTACCACAAGCGCCTCGACGACTGGCGCGACGAGAAAAAGCCGGGCGCCCGCATCGGGGCCGCGCTGCTTCAAAAGCGCTACGACGAAGTCGCGCGGGCATATCCCGGGCAGTGCGCGGCCATGGAGGCTTCGCTCGCGCGGCTCTTTGAAATCGAGCGGAGCGATAACGCCGCGGCGGACGAAGCTGCAACGGCCTTCGGCGCGGTCACGGCCGCGCTCTTCGCGCCGCGAAAGGACGTGTGGGAGGAAAAATTGCGCGCGTTCGGCATGGCGCTGGGTCGGTTCCTCTACATGATGGACGCCTGGGACGACTGCAAAAAAGACGTCCGCCGCGGAAACTTCAACCCGCTCGCGGGCGACTTCGGCGCGCCCGATTTCGACCTGCGGGCGAAGGCCATACTCGACGCGCTCATGCGCGAATGCGCGGCGGCGTTCGAGAAACTTCCGCTGGTCGAAGATATTCAGCTCATGAGAAATGTGGTATACTCCGGCATATGGACGCGCTTCGAGCTCAAACGCGCGCGGGGAAGGAGGCGGGAGCATGCCGATCATCGATCCGTATAAGGTGCTGGGCGTGCCCACCACCGCCACGGAAGACGAGGTCAAAAAGGCGTATCGCCGCCTCGCCAAGCGTTACCATCCCGACGCGAACCCCGGCGACAGGGTCGCCGAGCAGCGCATGAAGGAGATCAACGCCGCCTACGACCAGATCATCAACGGCGGCGGCGCGGCTTCCGGCCCGGGCGCGGGAAGCTACGCCGGTTCCGGGAGCTACGGCGGCTACGGCAATTACGGGAGCTACGGCTCCTCTGGCGGCGCGGGCGGAAGCTACGGCGGCCATCGCGGCGCGTCGTGGAACGATTACGGCGAGAGGAGCGCGGACCCGCAAATGCGCGCCGCGCGCGCCTACATCAGCTTCGGCCGCTATTACGAGGCGCTCAACGTGCTCGCGGGCATCCGCGAGCGGGACGCGCTGTGGTATTACTACAGCGCCGTCGCCAACAGCGGCGCGGGCAACACCATACTCGCGATCCAGCATGCGCAGCGCGCGGCGGATATGGAGCCCGAAAACGAGACCTACCGGGAGCTGCTCGACGAGCTTCGAAATCCCGGACGCGAGTACCAGGCCTACGGCAGGGACTTCTCGGCGCCGTTTCTCGGCGCGAACCGGCTCTGCGGCGGTTTTTTGATCTCGTGGCTGCTGTGCATGTACTGCAACTATTGCTGCAGGTGAAATCCCAGCCTGCGGCGCACCGGATTATTTTGCGGGAGGTGTGACGGATGCGCGATTTGATGAAGCTTCAGAACGGCAGCGACATACGCGGCACGGCCATCGCGCTCGACGGCGCGCGGGAGGCCGACCTCACGGGCGAGGTCGCCAAAGCCGTCGGCGGCGCGTTTGCCGCATGGCTCTCGGCAAAGCTCGGCAAGCCCTTAGGGACGCTGCGCGTTGCCATCGGGCGCGACTCGCGCCTTTCCGGCGAGGAGCTGGCCCTGGGCGTCGCGGCGGGCGTTTCGGGCGCCGGCGCGCTGGCCGCCGACTTCGGACTCGCGACGACGCCCGCGATGTTCATGGCGACGGTAACCGAGGGCTTCCTTTACGACGGCGCGGTCATGATCACGGCGAGCCACCTGCCCTTCGAGAGGAACGGCTTCAAGTTCTTTACCAAGGACGGCGGGCTCGACAAGAAGGACATCGCGGCGCTGCTCGCGCGCGCGCAGGCGGACGATTTCCCCGCGGGAGGGAGCGGAAGCGTGCTTGAAGCGGATTTCATGGGCGCGTACGCAAAAATCCTGCGGCAAAAGATCGTCGCGGGCGCGAACCTCGGCGAGCGGCCGCTCGAGGGGCTTCGCATCGTGGTGGACGCGGGCAACGGCGCGGGCGGCTTTTTCGCATCCGACGTGCTCGAGCCGCTCGGCGCGGATACGCGCGGGAGCCTGTTCCTCGAGCCGGACGGGCGCTTCCCCAACCACGCGCCGAATCCCGAGGACGAGCGCGCGATGGCGTGCATCGCGAACGCCGTAATCGAACACGGTGCGGACCTCGGCATCATATTCGACACGGACGTGGACCGCGCGGGCGCCGTGCTGCCCGACGGGCGGGAGCTCAACCGCAATCGCCTGATCGCGATGATCGCGGCCATAACGCTTCGCGAGCATCCGGGCACGGCCATCGTGACCGATTCGATCACCTCGAGCGGCCTGGCGCGTTTCATCCGCGCGCGCGGCGGCGTGCACCGCCGCTTCAAGCGCGGCTACAAGAACGTCATCGACGAGGCGAAGCGCCTCAACGAGGCCGGGCAGGACGCCGAGGTCGCCATGGAGACCTCGGGCCACGGCGCGCTTCGCGAGAACCATTTCCTCGACGACGGCGCGTACCTGATGGTCAAGCTCGTCATAGAACTCGCGCGCGCCAAAAGGCGGGGACACGCGCTCTCGCACCTCATAGACGGCCTCGAGGAACCTTACGAGAGCCGCGAGTACCGCATGGCGCTCGTCGGGGAGGATTTCGCGCAATACGGCAAACGCATACTCGCCGAGCTCGCGGAATACGTCGGGAACGTCAAGGGCCTTTGCGTCGCGCCCGACAACTTCGAGGGGCTTCGCGTCGACGCGGACGCCGCGCGCGGGGACGGATGGTTCCTGCTGCGCATGTCGCTGCACGAACCTTTGATGCCGCTCAACATCGAGAGCGATTCCGAAGGCGGCGTCGCACGCATGGCGAAGCTCCTCTACGATTTCCTCTCGCGCTACGACAGGCTCGATACGTCGCCGCTGGCGAAAGACGTGGGGTAATTGACAATTGACAATTGACAATTATGTGAATAACATACGGCCCTCGCTTGAACAGCGCGGGCCGGTTTCATATGTTTTGTTATTTGCGCAGGATGTAAATACGCTAATTAAAAACTTCGCCCGCGGCGAAAGATTGCTCCGTTCACCGTCGCCGGCGGACGGACGAAAAACGCCCAACGCCTTTGAAGCGAAGGCCGCTTGAACCCGTTTGATTGTCAATTTTCAATTGTCAATTGCTTCTCGTATGCCAAGAAATCCCACTCATAAAGCCGCACCTTACCCAGCTTGCGAAAGCCCAGCTTTTCGTAGAGGCGGTTGGCGGGGATGTTGCCTTCGCTCGCGAGCAGGCGGATGAAGTCGCAGCCGAGGGATTTCGCCCGCTCTATGACATGGCTTACGAGTTGGAAGCCGAGGCCCCGGCCCTGCAGGTCCGCGCGCACGCACAGGCGGAACAGCGAATAGGAGTGCGCGGCCTTGGCAAAGCCTGCGCTTGCGGTATCCCGCTCGAACTCGGCGTCGTCGAAATACGCGGCGATGCTCGCGACGATATCGCCCTGCGGCGCGCGCAATAGGTAGAGCGCGCCGTTTTCGACGTCCTCTCCGATGTGCTCGCGCGCGGGATATTCCTCGTCCCAATCGGTCAGGCCCGCTTCGCGCACGTCCCGGATATTCTCCATCACGGCGTCGATATCCGCCGGGCTTGCTTGTTCAAAAACGTACTGCATATCTTCCTTTTTGCGCGCCGCGCGCCTTTCGACGCCCTGCGCGCGGCTTCGCCCGGGTCCTCCGCTAAAGCGGTCGAACGGGCGCGTGTTGCCTTTGATCGAAACGAGGGCGATCGCGGCGTCCGCTTTCGAATTTTCTGAAAAAGAACGCTCCCACGCCGCGTTTTCGGGTGTATGACGGATATTTTAGCGCCTCGCGGCGGCTTTTGTCAACGGCGGCCCATGGATATTTCTTCACGAGCTTACAATTATTGCACAAACGTTTCCAAATTGCGCCAAAAGAAGCTATTTTACTTCCCTACCATTACGGAAAACGCGGTGCTATCCTAAAGGTGATGACAAAAACCCCCATATATAGGGGGAGAGGAGGGCACAAATGACAAAATACAGGGTTCTTATGGCGGATGGCAACACCCAGTTCCAGAGCGCGATGAGGGACTATTTTGCCGCGCAAGAGCAGGTTGCCCAATTCGACACCGCGGCGGACGGACAAGCGGCGCTCGAGGCGCTCCACAACGGCAGCTACGACGTGCTGATTACCGAGCTCATCATGCCCCGCGCGGACGGCTTCGAGCTGCTCGAGCGCATCGGCGCCGGCCTCGTGGAGAACCCGCCCGCGGTGATGGTGGTCAGCGCCATGCGCCAGGAGGACATGGTCCGCCAGGCGTGCACGCTCGGCGCGAAGTATTTCATGGTCAAGCCCGCCGACCCCGAGGCGGTCTTCAAGCGCATGCTCGACATGATGGACAACTCCTACGTCAATCGCTCCCAGTACATCATGAGCGCGGCGCAGCCCCGCTCGCTCGACGAGAAGATCACCTCCGTGTTCCTCGTCATAGGCATACCCGCCCACATCAAGGGCTACCACTACCTGCGCGAGGCCATACGCATGGTGTACTTCCAGCCCGAACTCATCAACCGCATCACCAAGGAGCTTTATCCCGGCATCGCCAAGCGCTTCTCCACCTCCGCTTCCAAGGTCGAGCGCGCGATCCGCCATTCCATCGAGGTCGCCTGGACGCGCGGCAAGATCGAGAACATTAACCAGCTCTTCGGCTATAACATATACTCCAAGAACGACAAGCCCACCAACGGCGAGTTCATCGCGCTCGTGGCGGACAAACTCATCATGGAAAACGCGCGCGAACGCTCGCGCCGCGAGGAAATCGAAAACGCCGTGTGACGGCCCGGCAGTCGCCTTTGCAGCAACCGTTGCATGGAACATTCAGCACAAAGGCGTACAAAACTTTACAAATATTTACAGTTTATACATTCGCTGGCTTTTTATGCGCAGCTGCATGGACCTCGCTTATGCGGGGTTCATGTTTTATTCACATATGGATGTCCAAAAAACACTGTAATTGTGGATAACCATGTGGGTAACGTGGATAAAGCAAAATGCATACGCCCGCGAATGCCAAGAATCTGCCGTATTTTGTAAAATTACAGCGAAAACGCGGCTTCGCGACAAAAATGCAGGATAATCACCAATTACCCTGCACGTGTGTCACAAATGTCAAAATGCGACGCTTTCTACGCAAAAATCAGCGGTTGCGCGGCTATATTACCTGAAAAATATAAAACTTCAAATAATCCGTTTCGGGCACGTTCCAGAGTATGGGATGGTCGCCCGCCTGCCTGAGCGCCTCGACCTGGCGGAGCTGCACGCCCGCGTCCCGCGCGGCCTTCCCGAGCATGTCCTCAAAGCGCTCGCTTCCCATGAAGTGCGAGCAGGAGCACGTCGCCAGATACCCGCCGCGGGGCAGCAGCTTCATCGCGCGCGCGTTGATCTGGCGATAGCCGCGTTCCGCGCCGGAAACGGTCTTGCGGCTCTTGGTGAACGCGGGCGGGTCGAGCACGATGAGGTCGTAGGGGTTCTTCTTCGATTCGGCCAGCTCCGCGAGCAGGTCGAACACGTCGGCGCGGACGAAATCGATTTTATCCTCGAGGCCGTTGAGCCGCGCGTTCGCGCGCGCCGCCTCGAGGGCGGTCTCGGAAACGTCCGCAGCCGTCACGCGCGAAGCGCCGCCCAGCGCGGCGTTAAGCGCGAAGCTGCCCGTGTGCGTGAAGCAGTCGAGCACGGTTTTGCCGCGCGAGATGCGCATGACGGCGCGCCGGTTGAACTTCTGGTCGAGGAAAAAGCCGGTCTTCTGGCCGTTCTCAAAATCCACGTCGTAGACCACGCCGTTCTCCGAGATGCGCGCGGTCGTTTCGTCGCCGTGCGGGAGGCCGTCGTACCAGCCCTTTTGCTGCGAAAGTCCTTCGAGCCCGCGAAGCGCGACGTCGTTTCGCTCGTATATGCCGCAAACCGCCTCGCTGCGCGCGGCAAGCTCCGCTGTGATCAGGCCGTAGAGCATGGGCTTGATCCGCTCCATGCCGTAGCTTAAAACCTGCGTCACGAGCACGCCCGCGTAGCGATCCGCCGTGAGCCCCGGCAGGCTGTCCGCCTCGCCGAAGACGAGCCGGCAGCAGGAGAGATCGCCCTCCATGACGGTCGCCCGGTAATCGAGCGCGTACCGGATGCGCCGCGCGAAAAAGGCCTCGTCGTAGCGGTCGTTGGCGTTGGACGAGAGTACGCGCACGGCGATCTTGCTCAGGCGGCTGTAGAAGCCCGTGCCGAGATAAGTCCCCTTTTCGGATACGACGTCCGCGAGGCAGCCGTTCTCAAGCCCGTCGGGAACTGAGGCAACGTCCGACGCGTAGACCCAGGGATGCGGGGAGCGGACCCAGCGTTCCCCCTTGGGGGTAACGGCGATCGCCGGGAAGGAACGGGCTTGTTTCATATAATAACACCTCGCGTCATGGTTTTTCCGGGTATCGCGCGGGCGCGGAACGCCCGCAGCGCCGCGTCAGCCGCGCCAGACGACCGGGCGCAGGCGCTTCGCGAGCAGCACCGCGACGACGCTCATCGCCGTGTCCCCGGGCAGGAAGATCAAAAAACAATAGATCAATATGTTCCCGAAGGGAACGGGGGCCGCGAGATAGAGCGCCTTGACGGCGGCGTAGTAGGCCATGCCGCACAGATACACGGCGCCGAGCCCGGCGAACGCGGCCGCGTACAGGCGGCGGACGGAGGGCTGCTTTACGGCGTGCGCGATGCTGCCCGTGAGGTACGCGCCCAGAGCGAAGCCGATGAGATACCCGAAGCTCGGCTGCAGCACATAGCCCAAGCCTCCCCCTCCCGCGAACACGGGGAAGCCGGCGAGCCCCGCGGCGACGTAGATGAGCGCGCTGCACGCGCCCAGCTCCCCGCCCAGCAGCAACCCGGCGAGCGTCACGAAGAACGTCTGCAGCGTGAACGGCACGCCCGGCAAAGGCACGCGGATGAACGCGCCCGCGGCGATGAGCGCCGCGCACAGCGCCGTGAGCGACAGGCGCCTGACTTTACCCATGGCGGGCTTCACGCTGTTATCCTTCATAGAACCTCTCTCGCATATGCGCTGCGCTCCATGATAGAGGCCGGCGGGCGGATTGTCAACGTACGGGGCGGGCAAAGCGATTGAAAACGGACAACAATCATATGAATAACGCGATTCGCTTTACCGGCAAGGGGCGTCTTTCTTGCATTGCGCGGGGACGGCGCATATAATTGGCCTATGGAATACCGCGTACTGATCGTCGAGGACGACGCGAACATCGCGGCCGCGATCAAAAGGCACCTCGAATCGTGGGGGCTTGAGGCCGCGTGCGCCGAGGATTTCCGCAACCTCCTGCCGCAGTTCGCCGCGTTCGCGCCGCACCTCGTGCTCATGGACATTTCCCTCCCGTTCTACAACGGGTACCACTGGTGCGCCGAGATCCGCAAGCTCTCCAAGGTGCCGGTGGTGTTCGTTTCCTCCGCGTCGGACAACATGAACATCGTGCTCGCCATGAACATGGGGGGAGACGATTTCATCGCCAAGCCCTTCGATCTCTCCGTCCTCTCGGCCAAGGTGCTCGCCATGCTCCGAAGGAGCTACGACTTCGCGGGGCAAACCGGCCTCATCGAGCACCGGGGCGCTCTTTTGAATACCGCCAACGGCACCCTGCGCGTCGGGGAGCAGACCGTGGAGCTCACGCGCAACGAATACCGCATCCTGCTGATCCTGCTTGAAAACCGCGGCGCCGTCGTCGGGCGGGACGCGCTTATGACGCGCCTGTGGGAGACGGACAGCTACGTCGATGAGAACACGCTCGCCGTCAACGTGGCGCGCCTGAGGAAGAAGCTCGCTTCGGCCGGGCTTGCGGACTACGTATCGACCCGGCGCGGCGAAGGGTACATGATAGTATGATCGCGAGGCTGCTTCTTTCATATCTTCGGCGGCATACGGCGCTGATTTTCGCGTTTTTCATGGGCGCGGGCATATTCGCCGCCGTGTTCTCGCTCTACGATCTGCCGGAGGAGGCCGTCGCGTACGCTTCGGCGCTGACGGCGGCCGTTTTTTTGACGCTGGGCGGCATCCGTTTTTCGGTCTTTTGCGCAAGGCACAGGGCGCTGCTCGCGCTGAATAAGAGGATCGACGTCGAGCTTTCAGGCCTGCCGCAGCCTTCGAGCCTGCTCGAGGCGGAGTATCAGCGTTTGCTCCGCGCGCTCTTTGAGAGCAAGCGCGCCCTCGCCTCGGCTCTTGCGGAAAAACAGGCGCAGACCGAGGAGTATTACGCGCTCTGGGCGCACCAGGTCAAGACCCCCATCGCGGCCATGCGGCTGATGCTCGGCGCGAGCGACCACGACGCGCAGCTCGACGCGGAGCTTTTTAAAATCGAGCAATACGTCGAGATGGCGCTCGGCTACGTGCGCGCGCAGAGCGACCAGACGGATTACGTGCTCAACCGCGCCGCGCTCGACGAAATCATCCGCGCGTCGCTTCGCAAGTACGCGCGCGCCTTCGTGCTGAGCAAAACCAGGCTTTCGTTCCGCGAAACCAACCTTCGCGTGCTCACGGATGAAAAGTGGCTCGCCTTCTGCCTCGAGCAGATCCTCTCCAACGCGCTCAAGTATGCGCCGGGCGGGGAGATCGGCGTCTATGCCGAGGGGGAAACGCTCGTCGTATCGGATACGGGCATAGGCATCGCGCCCGAGGACCTGCCGCGCGTGTTCGAGAAGGGCTACACCGGCTACAACGGCCGCGTGGACATGCGCGCGACCGGCATAGGGCTGTATCTGGTCAAAACCGTGCTCGGCCGTCTCGGCCATGGGATTTCGATCGAATCCGCGCCGGACTGCGGCACGAAGGTTGTCATAAGCCTCGGGCGGGACGAAACCGCATTCGAATAGCATGAACCTTACGAAACCGTAAGGCCGCGCCGGGCGAACGTAAGGCGATTCGATGGAATCCGGCGCGGTTTCTTTGCTATACTCGCCTTATCAAGCATCCGGAGGTTGTTATGGCGCTTCTCGAAGTGAAAAACGTAAAAAAAATATATACCACGCGCTTTGGCGGGCATCCCGTGCAGGCGCTCTCGAACGTTTCCTTCTGCGTGGAGGAAGGGGAGTACGTGGCCATCATGGGCGAATCGGGATCGGGGAAAACGACGCTTCTGAACATCATCGCCTCACTCGACCGGCCGACCGCGGGGGACGTGCTGCTCGACGGAAAGAGTCTTTCCTCGATCGGGGAGGCAGGGATCGCCGCCTTCCGGCGCGACAAGCTCGGCTTCGTTTTCCAGGATTTCAACCTGCTCGACACCTTCTCGGTGCAGGACAACATTTTTTTGCCGCTCGTGCTCGCGGGGCGCAACTACGCCTATATGGAAACCCGGCTCAAGCCCGTCGCCGAGGCGCTGGGCATATCGGATATATTGAAAAAGTACCCCTATGAGATTTCCGGCGGGCAGAAGCAGCGCACGGCCGTCGCCCGCGCGCTCATCGCGGGCCCGCGCCTGATACTCGCGGACGAACCCACGGGCGCGCTCGACTCGCGCGCGACCGACGGGCTCATGCGCGTGTTCACGGACATCAACGCTTCGGGGCAGACGATATTGATGGTGACGCACTCGGTGCGCGCGGCGAGCAACGCCAGGCGCGTGCTGTTTATCAAGGACGGCGAGGTGTTCCACCAGCTCTACCGCGCCAACATGAGCGAGCAGGAGATGTTCGGCCGCATCAGCGACGCGCTCACGGCCGCCGCCTCCGGGGAGAGACGCCATGCGTAAGGGCCTCTACGCGCGCCTCGCGCTCGCCAATTTCAAAAACCACAGGCGGCTTTATCTTCCGTATCTGCTCTCGTGCGCGGGCAGCGCCGCCATGTTCTATATGATCTTCTTTCTGGCGACCTCGAGCGCCCTTCTCACGATGCGCGGCGGCGGCTCGCTCGCGAGCGTGCTCGCGTTCGGCTGCGCCGTGATCGCCGTCTTCTCCTCAATCATCGTACTCTACGCGAACTCCTTCATCATGAAGCGCAGGAAGCGCGAGCTCGGGCTCTATAACATACTCGGCATGGAAAAGAAGCACATCGCGCGCCTGATGGCGACGGAAACGGTCTATGCCGCGCTCGCGTCGATCGCGCTGGGCATCGCCTCGGGTATCCTGTTCTCAAAGCTTCTTTTGCTGCTCATCTGCAAAATGCTCCGCTTCGAGGTGCCTTTCGGCTTCGAGGTGTCCGCGCTGGGCGTGATCGCCACGCTGCTGCTCTTCGGGGGCATTTTCTTTCTCGCGCTGATCTGGAACGTGAGCCGCGTGCACGTCGCAAAGCCCATAGAGCTTTTGAGCGCCGCGAACGTGGGCGAGCGGGAGCCGAAAACGAGGTGGTTCCTCGCGCTCACGGGCGCGCTCGCTTTGGGCGGCGGCTACGCGCTGGCGGTGAGCGTGAAGCAGCCCGCCGCGGCGATACTCGCCTTTTTCCTCGCGGTCATACTCGTGATCGCGGGCACATACTGCCTGTTCACGGCGGGCAGCGTGGCGTTTCTCAAGAACCTGCGCAAGCGCAAGGGATACTATTACCGCACGCGCAACTTCATATCGGTGTCCTCGATGATCTACCGCATGAAGCAGAACGCCGTGGGGCTTGCGAACATCTGCATCCTCTCGACCATGGTGCTCGTGACGCTTTCGACCACCATCTGCCTCTATTACGGCCTTGAGGATTCCCTGCGCAACATGTACCCGCGCAACGTCGAAATTCATGCGGGCTCGCTGGACGACGGGAAGCGGGACGAAATCCTCTCCATTGCCGCAAACGCGCTCGAGGAAACCGGGATAAAGCCGGCAAACACGCTCTACTACCGTTCGGCCATACTGTGGTGTGCGCGCAACGGGGATGCGTTTTCGCCTTACACAGGTATGAGCGACGCGCATCAGGTCTGCCTCATACCCCTCGAGGACTACAACCAAATGGCGGGCGCGCGCGCGCAGCTCGCTCCGGGCGAGGCGTTCGTCTACTGCGCGGACGCTTCCCTTCCGGGCGCGGCCGCGGCGTTCGGGGACGTCCGCTACCGCATCGTGGACGCGCTCGACGTTCCGCCCGTGCGCGAAAACTGGTATATGGTTTACGGGGAAGAGGCGGTCTGGTACTTCATCTTGCCGGATATGGAGGATCTCGAGGCCGTTCAAACGGCGCTCTCGGGCGAGGACGACGCATACGGCGGCTACAGCATGTATTACGGCTTCGACGTGGACGGAGCCGCGGAGGAACGAACGCTCGCCGAAACGCTTGAACCCGCGCTCGACGAATATGTGTATTCCTTCCCCGAGGGGGAGGGGTTCTACCTGAACTTCGGCTATACGGACGAATCCCGCGTGGATTATTACGCGACCTACGGCGGACTGTTTTTCCTGGGCATCTTCCTCGGGCTGATGTTCACCTGCGCCGCGGCGCTGATCATGTACTACAAGCAGATTTCCGAGGGCTACGACGACCGCGGCCGCTTCGACATCATGCAGAAGGTGGGCCTGAGCCGCGCCGAGGTACGGGCGTCCGTGCGCGCGCAGGTGCTCACGGTGTTCTTCCTGCCGCTTGCCGCCGCGGGCGTGCACGTGGCCTTCGCGTTCCCGCTGATCGCGACGCTCTTCAAGGTGCTCGCGCTGACGAACGTGAAGCTCTTTCTCCTGTGTACGCTGGGCTGCTACGCCGCCTTCGCCGCGCTCTACGCCGCCGTCTACGCGTTGACCGCGCGCACATACTACAAAATCGTCTCCGACGACTGACCTCCCCCGCAGTATGAATGAGGCTTCCGAATTACCCGGAAGCCTTTTCTGTAAAAATAATTGTCAATTGTCAATTAATACACGTATTGCCCGTTGGCGTACATGCCAAGATACGCCAGCAGCAGCGCGAGGCAGACGGCCGTGGCCGCAGCGTCCTTATTGCCCGTGTCGGTCAGGTGCGCCACGGCGAAGGCGAGCGGGAAGGCCGCCGTCAGATAGCGCGGCGAACTCAAAAGCCACGTCGCTCCGCAGGCGACGGCGAAGTAAACGAGGAAGAACGCCGTGTAGGACGGCCTGAGCTTCCTTGCCGCCGCGGCGGCGACGGCGAGCGAGCCGAAGCTGTAGACGAGGTTCGGCAGCCACAGCCCCAGCGCTTTGCTTACCTCCCGCCGGTTGACGGAAAGTATGAGGTGCTCGAGCTGCGTGGACGCGCTCTCGAAGAAAAAGCCGAAGCCCTGCCCCCAGTGCTCGCTCTGGTAGCGCATGAAGGTGAGCGCGTTTCCGGTGACGGCGTAGTTGATGTAGAGATACCCCGCGAGGCCGAACGGCACAACGAGCATGCACAGCGCGCGCAGGACATGCGTTTTCGCGTTTTCTTTGAGCGTGCCCGCGCGCCGGTCGGCAAGCAGGTCCTGCAGCCACTCGAAGGCGACGAAAACGAGGATCAGTCCGCCCACGCTTCGCGTGAAGCCCGCGAGCGCGCCGAACACGCAGCCCCAGAAATAGCGTTTTTTGCGCACGAGATAAACGCACGCGAGCGTCAGCGCGAGAAAGAGGCTCTCGGTCATGGGCGCGGCGAAGAAGAACGCCGCGGGCAGTATGAACAGGTATTTCATCGCGCGAAGCGCGTCCTGCCGCCTCATGTCGAGCGCGGCGACCTCGTAGGCGAGCACCGCGGCCACGATGGCCGAGAGGTTCGACACGATCATCGCCGAGGCGAAAGAATTCTTCGTCAGCGGGTTGAAAAGCGCCATGACGACCGGGTAGAACGGAAAGAACACGATGTGGAAGCGCGGGTCGCCCTCCGTCACGTACCAGCGCTCGGAGATGCCCAGGTAGCTCGGCGAATCCGAGCGCAGCCAAACGGTTTTGAGCGTATCGAATATGCCGCCGGGATACGCTTCGCGCGCGAGGCAGTAGAACGCGTACGCCGCGATGAAGAGCAAAAGCCTTGTGAGCAGCATGAACATCGCGATCTGCGCCCACGGGTGCCTGCGCGCGCGGCGAAGGCTCCTTTCGCCGAGGCCGAGGTCGGGCGAGGGCGAGGCGGAGCAAAAGAGGGCGTTCCACGCGGCGGGCACGAACGGGATCAGGCAAAAAATGAACAGCATCAGAAGCGCCGCTCCCGTGAAAAGACCCAGCAGCGAGCCGTCCCCGGCGACGGCCCTCCAGATGAACAGCGCGGCCAGTATGCCCGATGCGGCGGCGGTGAGCGCTGTTTGCAGCTTGTTTTCCATGAGTGCAATTATAGCATAGGAATGTATACAAGTATATATGCGCCGGACCGCTTGAAATGGCAAATGCTTTGGGCTAAGATTGTTTTGCCTGAAGTTTTCGGGCAATTCATCATTAAAAAGGAGCATGCAATATGATCGAGCTGACCTCGCGCGGCGTTTACCTTGTCGAAGGCAAGGTTCAGGAAAACGCCCCTGTGAGCGTGACCCCCGACGAGGGCCGCGAAGGGACGATCGCTTACCGAATCCTTAGGGCCCACAATGTTTCAAAGGACCCGAAAAAGCTTCAGCTTAAGTTCGACTGCCTGATGTCGCACGACATCACCTACGTCGGCATCATCCAGACGGCGCGCGCGAGCGGGCTGACCGAGTTCCCGATGCCCTACGCCATGACCAACTGCCACAACTCGCTGTGCGCGGTCGGCGGCACCATCAACGAGGACGACCACGTGTTCGGACTTTCCGCCGCCAAGAAGTACGGCGGCATATTCGTGCCCCCGAACCAGAGCGTCATCCACAGCTATGCGCGCGAGGCCATGACCAAGTGCGGCTCCATGATACTCGGCTCGGACAGCCACACCCGCTACGGGGCTCTGGGCACCATGGGCGTGGGCGAGGGCGGGCCGGAGCTCGTCAAGCAGCTTCTCAACAACACCTACGACGTGCCCGCGCCCGAGGTCGTGCTCGTGTACCTGACGGGCAAGCCCAAGAAGGGCGTCGGCCCGCACGACGTGGCGCTCGCGCTCGTCGCGGCGACGTTCGAGAACGGCTTCCTCAAGAACAAGGTCATGGAGTTCACGGGCCCGGGCCTCGCGAACCTGCCGGTCGAGTTCCGCAACGGCATCGACGTCATGACCACCGAGACCACCTGCCTCTCCTCGATCTGGGAGACGGACGAGGCCGTGAAGCATTACTACGAGGTCTACGGCCGTCCGCAGGATTACGCGGAGCTCAAGCCCGCGAAGGTCGCCTATTACGATTCCATGATCGCCGTCGACCTCGACAAGGTCGAATCCATGATCGCCCTGCCGTTCCACCCCTCGAAGGCGTACACCATACACGAGTTCAACGCGCGCGCCAAGGAGCTGCTCGCCGAGGTCGAACAGGAGGCGAAGAAGCAGTTCCCCAAGGCCAAGACCGACCTTGTTTCCAAGGTTCAGCCGGACGGCTCCGTCCTCGCGGACCAGGGCATCATCGCGGGCTGCGCGGGCGGCACCTACGACAACATCGTCGAGGCCGCGGCCATACTCGAGGGCAACGACGTGGGCTGCGACTACTTCAGCATGAGCGTTTACCCGATGAGCGTGCCCGTCAACCTCGCCGTCAACCGCGTCGGCGCGGCCGATACCCTGCTCGGCGCGGGCGTGATCATGAAGCCCTGCTTCTGCGGCCCCTGCTTCGGCGCGGGGGACGTACCCGCCAACAACGGCCTTTCCATCCGCCACGCGACGAGGAACTTCCCCAACCGCGAGGGCTCCAAGCCCGGCGAAGGGCAGATCGCGACGGTCGCTCTCATGGACGCGCGTTCCATCGCGGCCACCGCGCGCAACCACGGCGTCATCACCGCGGCGACCGACGTCGATTACGACATGCCCGAGATCGAGTATACCTTCGACGCCTCGGTCTACGAACGCCGCGTCTACAACGGCTTTGGCAACCCCAAGCCCGAGGAGGAGCTGCGCTTTGGGCCCAACATCGCGGATTGGCCGAAGATGTACGCGCTCGAGGAGAACCTTCTGGTTGAGCTTGCGGCGGTCATACACGACCCCGTGACCACGACGGACGAATTGATCCCCTCCGGCGAAACCTCGAGCTACCGCTCAAACCCGGTCCGTCTTTCCGAGTTCACGCTTTCGCGCCGCGTGCCCGAATACGTCGGCCGCAGCAAGAAGATCAACGCAGTGGAGCTCGAGCGCATCGCGGGCAAGAAACCGCAAAAGCTCATGGACGCGCTCGCCAAGGTCGGCGACGCGGAGGCGCTGATCAATACGACCAGCACCGGCTCGGCGATCTTCGCCAACAAGCCGGGCGACGGCTCCGCCCGCGAGCAGGCCGCCTCCTGCCAGAAGGTGCTCGGCGGCCTCGCGAACCTGTGCTACGAGTACGCCACCAAGCGCTACCGCAGCAACTGCATCAACTGGGGCATCGTGCCCTTCACGCTCGAGCCCGGCGCGAAGTTCGATTATGAGGACGGCGACATGGTGTTCGTCCCCGGCGCGCGCCGCGCAATCGACCAGGGCGTCGAAAAGATGCAGGGCAAGGTCATCCGAAAGAACGGCGCGATCGAGGACATCACGCTCTACGTCAAGGGTCTGACCGCCGACGAGAAGCAGATTTTGCTCGACGGCTGCCTCATGAACTACTACGCGCGGCAGAACATGAAAAACAAGTAACGCTTGCCGCGTTATTGCCGCCGCGGGCGGCGGGAAGGCCGTTCCGGTTCAGCCGGGGCGGCCTTTTCCCGGGCTCTCCGTCAATAGTTGGGGTAAAGGAATCAACGAAGGAATAGACTAAGGGAACCGGCGGGCTGATTGCGGGA
>MWBW01000009.1 GCA_002069725.1 Firmicutes bacterium ADurb.Bin248
AAGGCGAGCCTGTTCCTCGTCGTGGGCGTGATCATAGGCCTTGCGAGCGACTATTTCACCGACGATCGTATGAAACCCGTCCAGAACACCGCGAACGCCTCGAAAACCGGTCCGGCGTTCACGATCCTCTCGGGCGTGTCGTACGGCTTTTTGAGCGTGCTGCCCGCCCTGATCGGCATCGGCCTCTCGGCGCTCGTCGCCTATAACCTGTGCATCGGCATCGACGGGGCGAACGGCTCGGTCATCTACGGCATGTTCGGCATTTCCATGGCGGCCGTGGGCATGCTCTCGATCGTGGGCATGATCATCTCCAACGACGCGTACGGCCCCATCGTGGACAACGCGCGCGGGCTCGTCGAAATGGGCAACCTCGGCGACAAGGCGCTCGAGGTGACGGACTCCCTCGACAGCGCGGGCAACACCGTCAAGGCCGTGACGAAGGGCTTCGCCATAGGCGCGGCGGGCCTCACGATCATCGCGCTGCTCGGCGCGTTCATGAGCGAGGTCAACGAGGCGGCGCTCGAGCTGGGCAGGACGCTCGTCACGGGCTTCGACATCATGAACCCCGTCGTGTTCTTCGGCCTGCTCGTGGGCGCGGCGATCCCCGCCGTGTTCTCGGCGATGCTGATCCTCGGCGTGGACCGCAACGCGCAGCGCATGGTAGCCGAGATACACAGGCAGTTCAAGGAGATAATCGGCCTCAAGGAAGGCAAAGAAGGCGTAATGCCCGAGTACGAGAAGTGCATCGACATCGCGACCGTCGGCGCGCTCAAGGAACTGATCCCCGCGGGTCTCGTGGCGATACTCTCGACGCTGGTCGTGGGCTTCGTGGGCGGCGTGCAGGCGATCGGAGGGTACCTCACAGGCAACATCGTGAGCGGGCTGCTGCTGGCGCTGTTCATGAGCAACTCCGGCGGATTGTGGGACAACGCCAAGAAATACGTCGAATCCGGCCACTGCGGCGGCAAGGGCTCCGATACGCATAAGGCCGCGGTCGTGGGTGACACGGTGGGCGATCCGTTCAAGGATACTGCGGGCCCCTCGATCAATACGCAGGTGACGGTGGTTTCCCTCGTATCCTCGCTGATGGCGACGCTGTTCCTGCAGTTCCACCTGTTCGGCTAAGAACGGCTTCGATTTCCGGTTCATCGATCGACATCGGCCCTCCGGCGTTTTTGCCGGAGGGCTTAACCCATCAAAGAGCCCCGGCCGGCGGACGGGAACCGGTTTTTATGTAAAGAAAACCGCCGGAGAAACTGAAACAAGCGCCGAAGAGCCGTGCGGGCGCGTTTGAAAGATTGAAAGCGAGGAGAAGGCGCCATGTGGAAATGCCCCGAATGCGGACGGGAGTTCAAGAACGCGAACCAGGACCATTACTGCGGCGAGCCGCCCAAAACGATCGACGCCTACATCGCCGCGCAGCCGGAGGATGTCCGGCCTTATCTTGCCCGGATGCGGGATACGCTTCGCGCCGCGCTCCCGGACGCGCAGGAGCGCATTTCGTGGAGCATGCCGACTTACTGGCAAAAGCGGAACATCATCCACTTTGCGGCGTTCAAAAAGCACATCGGACTGTATCCCGGCGAAAAGGCGATGGAGCATTTCGGCGAAAAGCTCGCCGGATACAAGACGAGCAAAGGCGCGGCTCAGTTTCCATACGACAGGCCGCTGCCGCTGCCGCTCATCGCCGAGATCGCGAAATGGTGCTATGAGAGCGAAAACCACCATTGACGGCGCCGCCGAAGACGAAACGGAACCGAAAACGCCCCCACGGGGAGGGCGTTTTCGTTTTTCATCAGGACAACTCGTACGGGAAGCTCAGACCGCACTTCAATATAAGCCCTTGCCCATATCGGCTCATCCGAGCCGCGTGTCGAAGCTTGCGCTGACCGAGCCTTCGATTTCGGTCACCCACAGATCAAGGCTGTAGGAAACCTTGCAGGAAGCGTGCAAATCCCACGCGGTGTAAGGCGGCACGGCTTCGAGCTTGCCCCGCGCGTCGAGGTGGAAGTTGATGATGTTGTACGGTTTACCGCCGACCCGGATGCCGCCGTTGACGCCGCCCTTGAGGTAGAGTTCCAGCGTGATCCTGTCGTCGGCGAAATAGTAGGCCCCGTCCACGCCCGCGTAGAGGTAGGCATGCAGATAGACGATGGAGATGTTGACATCCTTTTTATAGCCAAACTCAAACTTCAGGCGGATCAGCGAGTCCCCGCCCTCGTCGATGCGGAAGCCCACGCCTATGCCCACGTGGTAGATTCCGATGTTGCCGGCGAGCGTTTCGGGATACCCGAGATACACGCCGAACAGCCGCGGGCTGTACTCAAAGCCGAGGCTGCCGCCGACCGCCGCCACGGCCACGTCGATGCGATCGAGCGTCATGCTGAAGGAGAAGTAGCGCTCGGGATGGCTGTAGGCGATCGCGACCGAGCCGACCTTCGTATAGCCGTCCCCCCCAATCATGGCGCTCACGCCGAGGGGCAGGTACAAGGCGCCTTCCGCGTTCACGGCCGGGCCGCTGGCAAAGCCGAAATAGAAATCCCGTATTTCGCACAGTCGGAACACGTTCATCGTGCCCCTGATTCCCGCGGCGAACGCGGTCCCGTCCCCCTGATGCACCTGCAAAGCGTCGATGAACGGCTTGATCCCGCCGGGGTCGGCCGGGAACTGATACCTGCCCTGAGCGTCGAGGCCGACGGCCATGTTGTAGGCGACCATGCCTGTGAAATCGTCTATCTCGCCCGCGCCGAATTCGATCGGCGTGCCCGAGCCGTCCTGCACGAGCCCCACGGCGAAGTAGCAGCGGTTCCGGTTCAGGTCGAAGCCGAAGCGCGTTTCGGTTTTGACCGGCAGACTGCCCAACTGCTTGAGGAAGGAGAGCTGGAGCTGATCCGCGTCGAACTCCACGAGCCCTTCCCCGGGGGAGGCCGCCGAACGGAGCGCGGCGGAGCTGGAAGCGGACGGCGCGTTTGCCGACAGAAGCGCCGGGCCGGCGCCCGTATTCCCGGAGCGGGCCATGTTCTTGGCGGCCTCGCCGCTCGCGGTAAGCTTGGGCACCAGCACGCCGGAAACATCGATGCAATCGTCGAATGTGGCGTTGAGCACCGCGCGCGATTCCCCATATACGACGTACGGATCGAGCGCGGCATAGTTCAGGCCGTAGCCCACGAGCGGATAGCCGGGGCAGTCGACGACGAGGTCGTCCGTGGTATCCTGGGAAAGCGGTATGCTCTCGGCGAGCAGCGTCGCGCCCCGCAGCGCGAGATAGACCGAGCGGTAGTCCGGATTATCCATATACGCGAGGTCGAGCGCGCGCACCTCCATGGTGAAGCCCTGGAAGGATACGTTCACAGGCTTGTCGAGCGCCGCCGAGGCATATTGACGCCCGGGGTTGTTCTCCTCCAGGGTATCGAGTATGTCGCTTGGCACGAGCATGTCGGTGAAGGCGAGCGGGTCGCCCGTTTGCACCTCGGCCGTTTCCAGCGTCAGATCGCCGTTGATGTGCATACCCTCCGGCTTGACCCATCCCCCGCCGATGTTGAGATCGACGCCGTTTGCGAGCGCGTCCTCGACGGCGGCGGGCGCGACCGAGCACAGGAATTCCCCCTTCTTGCCGTCGGCATTATCCTCCTGGTTGGTATAGAGCTTGACTTTCACGCGGTTCCCGAGGAACAGGTCGACGGCGACTTCGGCGTTGATCTCGAGGTTCACCCGGTTGGCGTACAGGTCGAGCATGCAATCGTACACGAGCACGTCGGTAAAGCCGCCGAGCGCCTCGCCGAATTCGGCGGGCACACCGTTGGGATTATAGAGATAAGTCTGGTAGTTGAAACCGTTCAGGTCGTAGATGAGCTCGCCCTCGGCCAGCGCGAAGTCGATGGGCTTGCCCTGCGCGGACTTTACGAAATCCGGCGGCAGGGTCAGCGTGCCGCCCTCGGCCACGAGCCCGACCCAGAAGGCCTTCTCCGTTTCGTTGGGCGTCTGCGAATTTGCCTGTTTGGGGAAGGAGGCGTCCCGGTCGAGGTCGACGCGAACCGCGCTCGGGGCGACGACGACGGCCTGCGCGCGCTGCTTTTCAGCGGTGAGGCTGCGCTCCGTTACGCGCGCGGGCGTCATAGCGCTCGATTCGATGAGGAAGCCCTCGCCGTCCCAGTCGTGGAGTTCGATGGGCACGGAGGAGCATTTGTCCTGAAGCGCGAAATCCTCCGGCAATATCAGCAGGCCGTTTTGCTGTACCGTGCCGCCGAACCTGAGGAGCCCCGCGTACAGCGCGTTTTTCGTCTGCGCGGAAACGGAGCCTCCCGCGGCGAGCGCGTCCATTTCGTTGGTCTCGGGGTGCGTCCCCGCGTAGACGCCCGGCACGCCCTCTCCGTAAACGTCGTGCTTCTCGAAGGGCAGCACGAGCTTGCCCACGAACTCGCCCGCGGGCTTGACTTCCCCATCCGCGAATATGATGCTGGCGGCTTCCACGCGCAGCGCCGCGCCGCCGGGCACAAGGAGCTGGAGGCATTGCTCATCCCATGCGTAGATGGTGCCGCTGATCCTGCCCGCGAGATCGAACGTCAAAGCCGAAGCCTCCTCGAACTCGAGGCCCTCGTTGTCGAGCGTTTCCAAGTGCGATTTCATCGAGATGCCGCTGTCCACGAGCGAGATGAACGCCTTGGCACCGGTCTGCTTGCCGTTGAGTTTGATCCACAGTTCCCCGATGTCGTGTATGGTGAACTGCTCGTAACGGATGTCGGGCAGGCCGTCCTGTACGACGATGCTCCCGTTTTTCAAAAGCGCGTCCTTAAATTCGAGCGCGAACAGATCCCCCGTGAGGTTTTGGTTTTCGACCGTGCTTTTAACGTATCCGCTGACAACCGCCCTGCTCTTGAGCGGCGAAATCTCGAGGCTCACGAGCGTCACGCCGATGCTCCCGAGCGGGAACGGCTCCGCGAGGTACACCGCGCCCGCCGTGAGGACGATCTCGTTTCCCTTCTTCTCGAGGGCCGCCTGCATGATGCTCACGGGCACGGGCTCCTCGTAGCCAACGTCGAGCAGGGCGGAGCCCGTGGTGCCCGTCGCGCCGAGCTGCGCGGCGTACAGGTTCACGTCGCGAAGCGTAAAGCCCATGCACTTGATATGATCGAAATGCAGCTTGCCTTCGCTGGCCGTGCCCGAAGGCTTGGGCGACGCCGCGGGCGACGGCGTGGGCTTGCCCGAGGGGGCAAGCGTCACGGGCGGCGCGGTGTTGAGGTTGGGATTTACAGGCAGGTTCGGTACGATGGGGACGACGGGCATGGATAAGGAAATCACCTCGAGGGAAACTTCCTGCGTGTCGAAGCCGAAGGCGTTTGAAACCCGCACGACGAAGCTGTAGCTGCCGGTCGGAATTCCCGCGGCGACGCTCAGATTGCCCGCGCCGTCGACGCTCGCCCCGGCGGGGACGGGCGTGTACGCGTTGACGGGCTCGAGCGACCAGCTCAGCGGCTCGCTGCCCGAGGCGTAAAGCTGCACCGCGAAGGCGAGCTGCCTGGACATCGTGAAGCGGTATTCGTCCAGGCGCGCGGCGATCTCGGGCGGGGCGTCCGCTTCCTTCGCCCGCACCTCGAGCAGGAACGAGGCCGCGCTCTCGCCCGCGCCGTTCTTCGCCGTGAGCGTCACGCGGTACATGCCCGGGGTAAGGCCCGAAGGCGCGCGCACGGTGCGCGAAGCCGCGTCCACCGTGAATCCGGCCACCGGCTTGCCCGCCCGGTCCGTCGCCTGCACGGTAACTTCTATGGGCTCTGCGCCCGTCAGGCCGTATGCCGTGTGAAATTCTTCGCCCGTCAGGACGCTGAAGCCGTCCCCCACGGTAATCTGCGCAGGTGCGGCGACGGGCTCCGGGATAACCGTGTCGAGCCCGGGCGAAAAGGACAGCCGGACGAGCAGCGGCTGCGAAAACTCGGAAAGATAGCCGCCCGTGTCGAGCACCCTCACCTTATACCAGTTGAAGGCGGAAGGGTCGGCTTCCTCATCCGTCCATTGCGTTGTAAAGAGCAAAGGGCTCGCCTGGTAATACGTCCCGTCCTGTTGATCCGCGCGGTAGACGATGTAGCCCACCGTGGTCTCGCGGCACTGCTCCGGGGTCAGATTGGCCATGGCGGGGGCGTTCCAGGTAAGATGCGGCTTGCCGCCCTCGATTTTTCCCGCGAGGCCCTTTATGGGGTCGAACGGCCCGTTCCTTCGCGGGGTCGCCTCCACAGGCTCGGCGCGCGTGGAGCCCAGATTATCGTCGTTCCACGCCTGGACCGTGTAAAGGTACATGACGCCGTATTCCGCCGTGGTGTCGGTGAACGAGAGCGGCTTCAACAGCCCCGTGGCCGGGTCCACGGCCTCGGCCGCGCCGACGGCAGGCATTTCCCCGACCTTAACCCATTTGACCCGCTTCATCATCTCAACGCTCAGATCGCGGTATTCCGCGAGCGCGAGCGGGCCGAAGGCGTTCAGCACTTCGTTGTATGCCGAAAGCCCGCTTGCATCCCCGAGCTTGGTGAGATTGCCGAGGATATCCGCGTTGCTTAGCCGCGAGAGCGTTCGGAACCTGCCGAGCGGGTTGATTTCATCCGCCGATGCCGCCGCGCCGCCCAAGCTGAGCGCGTTCGTCAGCATGCCGGTGAGGAAGAGATCCTTCTTGGAAGGCGTTTCAAACAGCGCCGCGAACAGCTTGGAGTTTCTTTCCAGGAGGCTGCCGAGCAGCGCCTCCGAAACCACGGGAATGGCCGTGCGGTAGATTTCATAGCGCGCGCAGTGATCGACCGCCGAGAAGTTGATTTCGACGCCGTCCTTGGTCGAAAGGGGAAGCAAAAGGTTCGGCGTCTGCGGCGGCTTCGTCGAGGGGACGCGGAAGCGCTGCACCGCGCCGAGCGCCGCTTCGACGCCCCAGGGGCTGACCGAGGCGACCTTGTAGTAATAATAGTGCGCGAAGCTCTGCTCGACGCGCTCGGTGAACTGGGGCGCGGCGATCCGGTCGCCCACGAGCGTCCATTTGAGCGCGGCTTCGTCGATCTCCCCCTCGAACGAGGGCAGCTCGCTGCGATATACGCGGTAATAGGCGACTTGCGGGTCGTCCGGCGCGTCCCAGTCGACATAGACGTAGCCGCCCTCGGGGATATCCGCAAAGCGCGAGGCGATATCGAGCTCCACGCCCGGCGCTGCGCCCGGCGTCAGCGGGAAGTCCAGCTTTTCGGGCGCTTCCGGCTCCAGGCAGACGAGGAAGAGCGCGAGGCTCCCCGGAGTCCCGTCGAGCCCGTCCACGACGAGGCGGTTCTTGTTGAGCGCCGCGTCGTTGACGCGCCGCCACAGGCCCAGCCGCGCGAGTTCCGCGCGCGAGAGGCCCTGCAATTCGTCGAGAGGCGCAAGTACAAAATCCGCGCGGTAGACGGCGTAGCCGCCGAACCCGTCCCCGCCGTAAGCGGGCCACTTCAACCGGGCGGTGCCGTCGGGCAGCACGTCCTCGCCGCGCACGGCGAGGAACATGTGTATGTATTTTTCCTCGGGCAGGTTGTCGTACAGCTTATCGATGACCGGGGGCAATGCGCCGTCCGTCAAAAACGAGCCGATGCACACGCCGTACTCCTCGGCGCGCTCTATGGTGCCGGTGTCGACGCCCTTTGGGTAAACGCGCCCGGGTAAACCCTTTTGCGCGAGTTCCTCGAAGGAAACCAGGTCCTCGTGCAGGAGGCCGGGCGCCTCCCGCGAATAATCGGGAAGCGCGCGGCAATGCATGGCGACGCGGAGCGCCGCGGGGCTTTCCGGCTCCGCCGCCGTGGGTACGCCGACGGAGACGGATTGCGACCACGCGCTTTCGTTGTTCCACGAATCCCACGCCGAGATCCAGTATTTATAAGTGCAGCCCGCCTCGACGTCGGCGTCGAAATAAACGAAATCCGGGTATGCGGCGGCCCTCGAGAGCAGGAGCTGGCTGGCCTTGTTGTGCTTCTTTCGCACCGTGACGGCGGATGCGTCGGCGGACGCGGCCGCGGAATTGCCGGAGGTGTTGTTCTTCGGGTTGTCGTACGCGATGTTGGCGATGGGCTCGGGCTGCCCGAAGCCGTTGGCCCCGACCGCCTTGGCGCGGTAGACCGTGAAGCGGACCGTGTCGGCCGAATCCGTAAAGACCGGCAGCACGATGCCCCGCTTGCCCGGGTTGAGCGCGACGGAATCCTGAACGGCTTCCGACGCGTTCCCGGCGTCGTCGGAAAGCGCGGGGGCCTCTACGGAAGGCGCGTTGGGCGGGGTCACCTTCTCCGCCGTGACGCTGATCGGGTCCGAGTATTCGCTCACGCGGCCGAACACGTCTATGGCGCGCACGCGGTATTCCGCGCTTTTGCCGTTTTCGAGCGCATCCTCATAGAACACGGGCGATTCGAAGTAGACGCCGGTTTCGTCGAGCATATAGGAAACGGCGACGGGCGCCTCGTTGATTTGGGTGAAGCCGGACTCCCCCTCGCGCCTGCGCTCGATCAGATAGCCGCTGACGACGGCCCTTTCCTCCTGGCTCTGCGCCTGCTGCCAGCGAAGCGGCACACTGCCGTCGATGCCGTAGCCCATGAGCCCCTGCGGCTTGGTCAGGGCCATCCCCGTTCCGCGCGTGACGGAAACCGAGGATTTTGCGCCCTCGGGCGATTCGGCGAGGTAGACGATCTCAACGCCGTCCGCGAGGTTCAGTCCCGAAAGGTCGTCGCGGAAAAGGAAGCCCGCGGCTTCGGCGTACGCGTCGTCGACGAAGCCCAGCGTGACAAGCTGCTGCCGCGCCGCGAGTATCTCAAGCGCCAGATCGTATTTCGCCTGCCCGCCCGGCAGGGACTTCAATGCGTCGATGCCCGTTTCGGTTTGATCCTGTATGACGGAGAATGTTTCAAAGACCCACGCGCGGAGCGCCGCTGCGCAAAACGCGCCGTTCTCCTGCCTGCCCAGCACCTGAATCGGCGTGCCCAGCAGCAGGTCGGTTTCCGGGATTTTCTGGCCGACGCCCGCGGGTATGGTGCGGAGCGCCTTTTCCATCGCTTGAAAGTCAACTTCGCCGCCGACGCGCGGCCTGCGCGCGAGCGTGTCCGCGCGGTACGCGAGCGCGCGGAACTCGTCCTCTCCGCCCATCCCCAGCAGAGCGAGCTTCTCGGGCGTCAGCTCCGCCTGCGCGTAGAGCGAGCGGATCAATTCCGCGTCGTCCGCGCCGAGGCTTCCCGAAAGACCTTCCGCAGGCGAGGCGAGGTGCTCGGCGATCAGCACGCTCTCCCCGTTCACCACGCGGTATAGCTTATAGCCCTCCTCGGGCAGCCAGTCCCCCGAGGGAACCATATGGATGAGCGCTTCGTCGGGCGACTGCCACACGCCCTTCATGTTCACCGTGGGCGCGAGGGCCACAAGCTCGTCGTACGCGGGCGGCGCGAGGAGCTTTTCCGTCGCGGCCTTGAGGCGCGCGAGCGTGCCGGCCTGCCGTTCGAGCAGCCCCGGCAGCGAGAGCGGAACCGCTGCGGCGCCATGCCGCCTTGCGGCGAGCGGCGCCGCGGATGCTTCGGCCCCGTACTTCGCCGAGGATAACCCGAGCGTCCGTTCCGTTTCCCGCACTTCCTCGAGCCGCGCGGAAAGCTCCCGGTCGAGGCTCCTGAGGTTGTTGAGCGCGAGGCGCGAATCGACGATGTCCGTGAGCGTTTCGGCGCGCAGCAGCTCCCCGGCGATCGACGGGTTTCTAAGCAGCGCGTCGACCTCGGGCGCGCCGCCGTGCAAAAGCTCCGCGAGCGATTGGGGATCGGCGCTTTCGCCCGGGGCGAGGATATATGCGCGTTCGGGCAGATACGAAAAGGCTTCGGCCGAAAATACGCCGCAGGCCCAAAGCGCGCCCGCCGCGACGAGCGCCGGGACGGCGAGGGCGATCGCGAGCGAACGCGCGGTATGCGCGCGAAACTGCGACGAGACCCATTGCGCCGCGTTTTTCAAAAACTTCATACCCTTCTCCCCCATGTCCGGATTGCCGGAACTCAAAATAGCGCGGGATCTGGTCGGGTTTTGTTTGACTTATCCATTTGTCGATCTGCGGGATGCGGTTTGCGCCGGAACGGCGCGCGGGACGGAATCCATACGGTGCGACGGTCTTCGAATCCAAATAAACGCCTGCCGTTATAATATATTCATTTTACTCTCATCCGCCTGTTCTATCAAGCGCGGGTTTTTCCCGTTCCGCAGATCCCGCGCGGCTTTTTTACCGGAAGCCGGCGTGGTATAATGATCGCGGCGCGCGCCGTCCGGCCGCCGCGCAAAAGAATTCGGGAAAAACACCGGAGGACTTGAATGAACGGAAACCTGCGAATCGGAACCAAAGGGACCGCCCGCGCCGCGGTGGATGAAACAACCACGGCCGCAGCCATGGGCAGCGGCGACCTGCCCGTTTTCGCCACGCCCGCGCTGGTCGCGCTGATGGAGAAAGCCGCCGCAAACAGCGTCGCGCGGGATCTCGAGCCGGGCTATACGAGCGTGGGCTGCATGATCCGCGTCGAGCATGTGTCGGCGACGCCCGCGGGGAGCGCCGTGCGCTGCGAGAGCGAGCTCGTCGGCATAGAGGGCAGGAAGCTGCGCTTCGCCCTCGCGGCCTACGACGACGCGGGCCTGATCGGGCACGGGACGCACGAGCGCTTCGTCGTCGAACGCGAAAAATTCATGAAAAAGGCCGAAGCGAAGGCGGCGCGGTAACGCTAAGGATTCCAACGGGCGGGGGCTGTCAGTCGCCTCCCTTCGTTTCGCATGATATTTGGCAGGCATACCCGCGCCACGGTATTTTTATCCCGCGCGCGGCCTGAAAGAGCAAGGCTAAGCGACCTGTTGCATGAAGAAAAGGGAGGCGGCATGGAAGAGCACGCGGCAATCAACGAAGGCACATTGGATATGGAAACGCTCAAACAGGCGATACGGGAAGCCAACCGCTGCCTGAACTGCAAGCAGCCCCAATGCCGGGAGGGCTGTCCTATCCGCAACGACATACCCGAGTTCATCGCCGCGATGGCGCATGGAGATCTCGGGGAGGCGCGAAACGTCATCGCACGGAAAAGCAGCCTGCCCGCGGTGTGCGGCCGGGTCTGCGCGCACGAATTGCAATGCGAAGGGCATTGCATACTCGGCAAAAGCGGCGCCGGCATTAAAATCGGCATGATCGAACGCTGCGTCGCCGATTTCAGCTTCCAGATGGAGCTGCCCCTCGACAGGGTGCCGCAAAAGAACAAGGGAAAGGTCGCGGTCATCGGTTCCGGCCCGGCGGGGCTTACCGTGGCGGGCGATCTGGCCAAACAGGGGTTCGACGCGACCGTTTTCGAAGCGCTGCCGGAGGCGGGCGGCATTTTGCTTTACGGCATTCCCTCGTTCCGCCTCTCGAAAAAGGTCGTGCGCCGTGAAATACGCAACATCGAGGCGCTGGGCGTGCGCTTTGAAACCAACTGCACCGTGGGCAGGGACATCACGGTGGACGGCATGTTCGAAAAAGGCTTCGACGCGGTGTTCATAGGCTCCGGTACGGCGATCGCCAAGGAGCTGGACCTGCCGGGCAAAGAACTCGCGGGCGTGATCCAGTCGTCCTATATGCTGCGCACGAACTATCTGTTCCGAAGCGGGCAGCTGGCGCGCGGGGAGGTGCTCGTGCAGCCGGGCGACAGGATACTCATCATCGGCGCGGGCAACGTGGGCATGGACGCGGCGCGCACGGCCGTACAGCTGGGCGCGGCGAGCGTGAGGGTGATCGAGCGCGGACAGGAGCGGGAGATGAGCGCCCTGCGTTCCGAATACGCCTCCGCGAAAGGCCAGGGGGTCCTGTTCGACTGGGGCGTGACGCCGCTCGCATACGAGGGGGACGGCGTCCGTTTCACCGCCCTTCGGGTGCTGACATCCGAGGGTGAAACATCCATCGCGGCCGACAAGGTCTTCCTCGCGATCGGCTCGCGCCCGGCGAACCGGATCGTGTCGACCACCACAGGCATCGCCGTGGACGACGGCGGGTATGTCATCATCAAGGAACGCCCGTACGGCATGACCACGCGCAAAGGCGTCTTCGCGGGCGGGGACGTCGTCCACCGGCCCGCCTCCGTGGTGCTCGCGATGCGCGAGGCCAAGAAGGTCGCCGCGGGGATCGCCGAATATGTGAGCGCGGTCAAGCTCCTGGAGCTTTGATACGGACCGTAAAGCAAGGAGCACGGCCTGAAAAGCGCCGTGCTCTTTTTTATCTGCGCGGCGGCTTGCCCGTCCGCCGTCAATTGATGATGCCGAACGGAAAGCCTATTCCGAAACCGGCCGATCCGCAGGCAGCGTTACGGTGAATTCGGAGCCCCGGCCGACCGCGCTCTTCACCCCGATGCGCCCGCCGTGGGCCTTCACGATGGCCTCGGCGATGGTGAGGCCGATGCCGCTCCCGCCCGTTTCGCGGCAGCGCGAGGCGTCCGCGCGATAGAAGCGCTCGAAGATATACGGCAGGTCCTTTTCCGGTATCCCGGCGCCGGTGTCCCAAACCGTGAAGGCGGCCTCCCCGTGCGTCCCGAATACGGTTATGCCGATGCGCCCGCCCTCCGGCGTGAATTTGAGCGCGTTGGAGACGAGGTTGACGAGCACCTGGCCGAGCTTGTCGCGGTCCGCAAAAAGATAAACATCCCCGCCCTCGAGCTCGCAGGCGACGCCCTTTTGCCGCAGCGCGGCCTCGAAGCCCGTGACGACGCGCCGCGCGAGGGCGGCGAGGTCGAAGCGCTCGAAGTCGAGCGCGAGGTGTTCCGCGTCGTAGCGCGAGAGCGCGCCGAGCTCGTCCACGAGCTTGCTCAGGCGCAGTATTTCCTCCCTGCAGCTCCCGAGCCGCTCCGCGTCCGCCTCCCAGACTCCGTCGATCATGGCCTCGACGTGGCTTTGCAGCGTCGCAAGAGGCGTCCGGAGCTCGTGCGCGACGTCAGCGGTCAGGCGTTTCCTCAGGCGGGCCTGCTCCTCGAGGGATTCCGCAAGGCTGTTGATGGAGCCCGTGAGCGCGACGATCTCCTTCGTGCCCGAGTTTTGCGGTATGCGCCCCGCGTAATCCCCGGCGGCGATCCTGCCGGTCGCGCGGATGGTGTCCGCGATGGGGTGCGCGAGAAGCTTGGCGAGATACGCGCCCAGAAGAACGCAGGCTAAGAGCGAGATCCCCGCCGCGATGAGCAGCAAGCGGTTGAGCCCGCTCAGGAACTGCAGATCCGCGTCGCTGTAGAAATACGGCCCGTAGTAGCCGATGTAGACGGTCCCCGCGCTTTTTCCGCCGGCCTCGACGGGATGCCGCGTTTCCACATAGCCCCCCTCGAAGCCGGAACGGTAGGATTGCATGTTGCGCGCCATGTTTTCGAGCATGCGCATGCACATGCCGTTGTTGTGCTCCCGCGCGTCCCAGACGACGGCGCCCCCGGCGTCCTCCACGCGCAGGATCAGCCCTTCGCCGAGCAGATCCATGCCCGCATCCTCGAGGTCCATAGTATCCCACGCGTTCCCCGCGCGCGCGTAGATCTGGGCGATCTGCCTGACCACGCCCTCGAGCGTCCGCCCGAGGCGGTCCACGGCGTAGCTCTCGAACTGGTCCCCCAAAATGAAGTTGGCGAACACGCCCACGAGCGCGAAGGAGAACAGCGCGATCGCCAGGAACGCGAACGTAAGCTTGATTCTCAGGCTCATGGGCTTCATTTTCGTTCGCCCCCAAAGCGGTAGCCCACGCCGTGCACCGTGAGTATGTAGCGCGGCCGGTTCGCGTCCGGCTCGATCTTGCGGCGCAGGTTCTTCATGTGCGTGTCGATCACGCGGTCGTATCCGTCGAAATCGTCGGGCAGCGCGAGGCGGATCAGCGCATCCCGCGTGAACGTCCGCTCCGGATGGCTCGCAAGCAGCACGAGCAGGCTGTATTCGCTCGGCGTGAGCGCGACTTGCGCGCCGAGGCTCCGCACGATGCGGCTCCGGGTATCGATCGCAAGCTCGCCCGCGTTGAAGCTTAACTCGTCGGAAAGCGGCGCGCCGCCCTCGGCCCTTCGGAGCACCGCGTGCACGCGCGCGACCACCTGCCGCGGGCTGAAGGGTTTCGTCACATAATCGTCCGCGCCGATGCCGAGGCCGCGAAGGATGTCCTCCTCCCCGGTTTTCGCGGTGAGCATGATGACGCTCGCGCGCGAGCGGGCGCGTATCGCGCGGCAGACCTCCTCGCCCGGCATGCCCGGAAGCATGAGATCCAGCAGCACGAGCGCCGGGGAGAGCGCGTCGAAGAGCCGCAGAGCCTCGAGCCCGTCGTACGCCAGCGCGACCTTAAAGCCTTCCCTTTCGAGGTAGGACCCGAGCACCCGCGCGATTTTCTCCTCGTCGTCCACGACGAGTATGGTGTTGTTTTCCGCCATATCCCCCTCCGGTAACCGGGAAGCGCTCCTCCTCAGGGCGCGAGATCGTACGCCTTGATGAGCACGTCGAAATCCCCGCCCTTTTCGTCCTGCATGGTGACGAGGGTCCAGCCCGCGACGTTCGCCGCGTCCGCGCCGAGGCCGCGAAGCCTTGCCGCGTCGAGCACGAACACAATATCCTTGTCGTTTTTCGCCTCATCCTTAGCCCACTCGAACTTGCCGTGGGAGAGCGCGACGCCGAAATGGTCGAGCGCCCCGTGGTAGGTCAGCAGGCCGGGATCGTATGCGGGCGCCTCGAACAGCGCGTCCGCGAAATCGGCCCGCGCGCCCGTTCCGACGCCGTAATCGGCGCAAACGAAGAACAGCGCGCCGTCCGCGCGGTATCCTTCCGGGAGCTTGGATTCGTCCAGCCCCGCGTCGAGGAACGGCTGGAGCGGCGTTTGTATGAGGATATCCTCATCGCCGGACGCGCCGAAGTCGCGGCTGACGAGAAGATATGTTTCTCCGTCCGCGCTCAGGCGCATGTAGGGGTCGGTCTCATCCCGCACAAGCAGCGCGGGGTGCGCGGCCAGCAGCTCGCCGAGCGACGCGCGGCCGTAGGAGGCCACGACGTCCAGCGCGGCGCAGCCCGCGAGAAGCGCCGCGGCCAAAAGGGAAAGAAACGATATCGAAAGCCTTTTCATCGTATGAAAACCTCCAATCAGTCTTTGAGGCGGAAACGCCTCAGGCGAAGGGCGTTGGTCACGACGGAAACGGAACTGAGCGCCATCGCCGCGCCCGCGAACACGGGCGTGAGCAGCGGGCCGCCGAAGGCGTAGAACAGCCCCGCCGCGAACGGTATGCCCACGACGTTGTAGAGGAACGCCCAAAATAGATTCTGGCGGATGTTGCGTATGGTCGCGCGGCTCAAAGCGACGGCCATATACACGGCCGCGAGATCCCCGCGCATGAGCACGACGTCCGCCGATTCCACGGCGACATCCGTGCCCGTGCCTATGGCCATGCCGACGTCCGCCTGCACGAGCGCGGGCGCGTCGTTGATGCCGTCGCCTACCATGGCGACGCGGCGGCCGCGCTTTTGCAGCCTCTCGATCTCAGCGGCTTTTCCGTCCGGCAGCACTTCGCAGAGCACGTTCGAAATGCCCACGCTGTCCGCGACGGCCTTGGCGGTCGCCGCATTGTCCCCCGTGAGCATGTAGACCTCGAGCCCCATTTCGCGTAATTTCTGCACGGCGTGTTTGCTCGTGGGCTTCACCGCGTCCGCGGCGGCCAGAAGCGCCGCGAGCGCGCCGTCCACGGCGACGTACATCAGCGTCTTGCCCGCGCCGGAAAGCGTTTTTGCGTCTTCGCCGGAGGCGGAAACGTCTATGCCGTTCTCCTCCATGAGCTTGAAATTACCCGCGAGCACGCGCCTGCCGCCGACCTTCGCGTCGATGCCGCGCCCCGCCGCGGCGCGGAAGCTTTCCGGCTGCACGAGGGGAAGGCTGCGCCCGTTTGCGGCCTCGACGACGGCGCGGGCGATGGGATGCTCCGAGCCGCGCTCGGCGCTGGCACACAGAGCGAGCGTCTGCGCTTCGTCCGCGCCGCGATAGACACGCACGTCCGTCAGTTCCGGCTTGCCCTGCGTGACGGTGCCGGTCTTGTCGAGCACGACGGCATCCACGCGGTGCGTCGTCTCGAGCGCCTCGCCGCCCTTGATGAGCACGCCGAGCTCAGCGCCCTTGCCCGTGCCGACCATGATGGCGGTGGGCGTGGCAAGCCCCAGCGCGCACGGGCAGGCGATGACGAGCACCGTCACGAAGATGTTGAGCACGAAGTCGAAATCCCTGCCCGCGACGGCCCATGCGGCGGCGGAAAGGAACGCCACGCCGAGCACGGCGGGCACGAAATAGCCGGAGATCACGTCCGCAAGCTTGGCGATGGGGGCCTTTTTCCCCTGCGCCTCCTCCACGAGGCGGATGATCTTGGAGAGCGCGGTGTCCTCGCCGATCTCCGTGACCATAACGCGCAGCAGGCCCTCGCCGTTGATGCTGCCGCCCGTGACGGCGGAGCCGGGCTGCTTCTCGACGGGCAGGCTTTCGCCGGTGAGCATGGATTCGTCCACGCTCGAGGCGCCCTCCGCGACGACGCCGTCCACGGGGATGGATGAGCCGGGGCGCACGAGCGCAACGTCGCCCACGGCGACCTCGTCGAGCGCGACCTCGAGCTCAACGCCGTCCTTGATGATGGTTGCGGTCTTGGGCCGCAGGTTCATGAGCTTTTTGATCGCCTCGGAAGTCTTATTCTTGCTGCCGGCCTCGAGGTATTTGCCGAGCATCACAAGCGTCACAACCACGGCGGCGGATTCGAAATACAGGTGCTGCGCGAAGCCGAAGTCGCCGAGCGCGATGCGCGCCGTCGCGTAGACGCCGTAGAGGAACGCGCTGCCCGTGCCTATGGCCACGAGCGTATCCATGTTCGGCGCGCCCTTTAAGAGCGTCCGGAAGCCCACGCGGAAGAACCTGCCGCCCGCGACCAGCACGGGCGCGGTCAACAGGAGCTGCAGCAGCGCGAACGCGAGCGGATAGCGGTGCGGATCGATGAAGCCGGGCAGCGGCAGGCCGAGCACCGGGAACATGTGCGCCATGGCGATGTAGAGTATGGGCGCCGCGAAAACGACGGCGGCGACAAGTTTGCCGCGCATCGCGCGAAGCGCCGCCTCGCGCTTCTCGCGCTCAGCGTCCCGCGCGTCCTCGCCCTTCAGTTCGAGCGGCGTGTAGCCCGCCTTCACGACGGCCTCGCGGATCTCGGATAGCTTGACCTTCGCCGGATCGTAGGCGAACGAGGCGCGGTTGGTCGCGAGGTTGACGGAAACATCCTTCACGCCCTCGAGCTTTTTGAGCGCGCGTTCGACCGCGCTCTGGCAGGAGGCGCAGGTCATGCCCTCGATGCCGAGCTCCGCGCGTTTGCCCTCCATCGGAGCGACGAGGCCGTAGCCCGCGTCCTCCACGGCCCTTTGCAGCGCGTCGAAGCCGACGAGCCTTTCGTCGAAGCGCACGGCGAGCTTCTCCGCGGCGAGGTTGACTTCCGCCGACTCGACGCCCGGCACGGCGGCGGCCGCCCGCTGCACGTGCGCGGCGCAGGCGGAGCAGGTCATGCCCGTGACGGAATAGCTGGTTTCTTTCATATCGTTCTCCTTACTGCGCGAATCCCGCGCGATACGGTGGCGCTATGCGCGCGCGTAAAAACGGATCATGGGTTCGAAACGGAATCCAGGCTGTCCACAACGAGTATTTTACCCTGAACCATACCCATCCAACAAGTATAGGATACGAGCCCTTCCTGATCCGGCGTAAACGAAATGAGGTTTTCGCCCTCTTCGAGCGCCTGCTCGAGGCCGTAGGACGGCAGCGCGACCGAGGCGTTGCAGCCGGTGATCGAGCCCTTTTTCGCGGTTATGGTGAACTCGACGGGCACGCCCTTCTCGACGATGATGAACGGGTAGCGCGCGCGGTCCAGCTCGGCTTCCACGGTCTGCACGCCGTCCCCGACGAGCGCGGGGATATAACCCTTCCCGAGCGCCTTTTTTATGAGCGCGGCGGTTTCATCCCCGGTCGGTGCGCCCGGCACGGGCGTTGCGACGGGCGGCGTATTCGCCTCGGGCGCGCCCTTCGCGCCGATCAGCGCCGTTGCGTTGAAGGCCATGATCAGCGCGAAGCAAAGCACCAGCACCGCGCCCACGCGCGCGACGGCGCGGGTGAATTTGCCTTTGAGCAGGGAAAACGCCACGCCCGCGCCCAGCATGAGCGGAACTGTGCCGAGCGAAAAGAGCAGCATGGAGAGCGCGCCGGTGAGCGCGGAGCCGGTCGCGAGCGCGTAGAGCTGCATCGCCTGCAGGGGACCGCAGGGCATCAGCCCGTTGAGAAGGCCCACGGCGAAAGGCCCCTTGCCCGCCTTCGCGCCGCCGGTTTTTTTTAGGAGAAACGCGGGCAGGCGCGGCACGAGCCACCACGGCAGCCAGCCGAGCATGGAAAGCCCCATGAGCAGCATGAACAGCGAGGCGGCGGCGAGTATGCCGGCCTTGAGCGTTTGGCTTATGAACAGCGCCGAGCCGAGGCCGCCCACGATCGCGCCGACAGCGGTATAGGAAACGACGCGGCCGAGGTTATACAGAAGCGGCCGCGCGAGGCCGTCCGCCCCGTCCCGCGCCGCGCCGACGCTCTGGGAGAGGTTGATGCCCCCGCACATGGCCACGCAGTGCACGCTCGTGAGAAGCCCCGTGACGAACAGCGCCCCAAGCGAAACCGCGCTGTCGATCTTGGGGATAAAGCCGATGAAGTCGAAGCCCACGGTATAGCGCAACAGGAAATACAGCGCGGCCACGATCAATATCACGGGCGCGACCTTGAAAAAAGGCTGGCGCTCGCGCCCCGCGCCGCGCACGGCGTAACCCTCCTTCTCGATGGCGGCGCGGATGGCGGCTTCGTCGGTTTTATCCTCGTCGAACATGACCTCGGCGCGCTTTTTTGAGAACGACGCCTTCGCGCCGCAAACGCCCTCGACGCGTTTGGCCGCGCTTTCCACGCGCTTTTGGCAATGCGCGCAGGTCATGCCCGAAATATGAAAAATCGTTTGTTTGACCATAACCGTTCCTCCCGATCGCAGCGGCAAATTACGCGCATCGCGCGTTGGGCCGCATAACCAAGCATACAGGCATGATGTGAAGATTTGATGGAGATGCGCGCGGCGCAGGGCGCTCGCCTCTTGACAGAAGCGTCCATGAACGATAATGTATATGAGGAATGCGGCAAAAGCGCGGCGGCGGAGCCGATCACGAAGCGTGCGTCCCGCGAAGAAGGCGCACAGAAAAGCCTCGTTATCGTTCCGACCAAACGCGGCCGCACGATCGGCCGAACGAATTTTAGCGGCGGTGGCGACATGAAAAACAACATGGTGACGCTCAAGGACATTGCCGAGCGCACGGGGCTGAGCATCAACACGATCTCCCGCGCGCTGCGCAACAAGGACGACATTTCCGAGGTTACAAAGAAGCGCGTCAGGGCGGTCGCGCGCGAAATGGGCTACATGCACAACGCGCTCGCCTCATCCCTTCGGCAGGGGCAGACGGACACCATCGCCGTCATCGTGGGCGACATCTCAAACCCGTTCTTCTCCTGGCATGTGGGCGAAATCGAACGCTACGCGCGCGGATGCGGCTACATCACATACATGATCAACACGGAGGAGGATGAAGCTCTCGAGCTTCGCGCCATCCGGAATTCGCTGCAGCGCAAGGTGGACGGCATCATCATCGCGCCCTCGCAGCACTCGATAGGAAACCTATTGTACCTTCAGGAGAACAACGTGCCCTTCGTGCTGCTCAGCCGCCGGTTCAGGGATGTTTCCATGCCGTATGTGATACAGGACGACCGCCGCGGAGGTTACCTCGCCACAAAGCACCTGATCGAAAACGGCCACAGGGAAATACTCGCCGTGCACGGGCCGCTCTACATTTCCAGCGCGCAGGAGAGGCTGCAGGGCTACGAGGACGCGCTGGCCGAATACGGCATACGCCGGAATCCGGATCTCATCCGCGGCGTTTCGGCCATACCCGGCAACTGCAAGAACGTGGCCAACGCCATCGCGGGCGGCGAGATCCCCTGCACGGGCGCCGTGGTGTTCAACGACGTGATCGCGCTCGAGATCTGGTATCTTTTAAAGAAGCTCGGCGTACGCGTGCCGGAGGATTGCTCCATCGTCGGCTTCGACAACATCTACGCGCGCTTCAGCACGCCCTATCAGCTCACCTCCGTGGGCATCACGGCCAACCTCGCCAGCAGCACGGTGGACATGCTCGTCCGGCTCATACGGCGGCGCAAGGGCGAGAGCGCCGACATCGAAACGGAGAAGGTGCTCGACGTCAAGCTCGTGCAGGGCGAGAGCAGCGGCCGTTTGCCGGGCGGCTCATGACGAAAAAGCTTTGCCGGGGCCGGGCAATGCGTCGGGCGCAGCGATTCGCGGCAAAAAGCGGGGTATGCGCCCCGCTTTTATGTTCCGGATAAACAGAGGGCCTCAGGCCTTTGTCAGCCACCCGGCCAGGTTGCGCCAGACGGTGCCGTACTGCTCCCATTGAACGAACTCGGGCGAGCACCAATGAGGCGCGCAGTCCGAGGTGAACACGGCCGTGCGGCCCCGGCCGACCTCGCGCACGGCGATGAACGGATCGCCCCCGATGGTCGCGATCAGCTCCGCGTCCTCGCGAAGCTCGGCCCGGTTGTAGCCCAAAAGATACGGCCACGCGCCCCCGACGCCCGCGAGCACGGGATGGCCGGCGTCGACGGTGACCGGGATGCCGCCCTGCGGCATCTCCACGCGGTCGTCGTAGCGGGAAAGGCGCACGGGCAGCACGCGCTCCACAGCGGTGCCCGCGTAGAAGCCCTTGGCCTGGAAGCCGGTGAAGGTCAGATACCCGCCTACCATAGCGAACGCGCCGCCGCCGTTTACGTATTCCTCGACGAGATCGAGCCGGTTCGGCCTGCGCTCGCCGCGAAGGAACACCGCGGCGGGAAGCAGGAAGGTGTTCGCCCCGATGTCCGAAAAGATCACGCAGTCGTATGCCGACAGCTCCCCGAGCGTATAAGGGAATTCTTCCGCCGCGACGTGCGCGGGCATGTGCGTCACCCCGTAGCCGCCCGCCTCGAGCGCTTCTTTCAAAAAGCGAACGCCGCCGTCCATGGTGCAGGCCGAAAAGCAGTCGAAGCCCTTCACGTGCGTGGACGAGGTCATCCAGGTTTCGCCGCAGATCAATATTTTTTTCATGGTTTCGCTCTCCTCAATCCCCGTCGGCCTTTGTGCCGAGGTAGCTTTCGACGATGTCGTCCTTCTCAAGAAGCTCCGCGCTCCCGCCCTCCATCACGACCTCGCCCGTGGCGAGCACATACGCCCTGTGCGAAATCTCGAGCGCAGCGTAGGCGTTCTGCTCGACCATCACGATGGGAAGATTCTTCGCGCGGTTGATCTCGATGAGCTTCTCGAACAGCTCGTCGATCACGATGGGCGCGAGGCCCAGCGTGGGCTCGTCGAGCAGCAGCAGCCTGGGGTTGGCGATCAGCGCGCGGCTGACCGCGAGCATCTGCTGCTCCCCGCCCGAGAGGCTGCCGCCCATCTGCTTGACGCGCTCCTTCAAGCGCGGGAAAAGCGTAAAGATCTCCTCCATATCCTCGGCGATCCTGGCCTTGTCCTTGCGGGCGTAGGCGCCGATCCACAGGTTCTCGAGCACGCTCAGCCCCGGAAAGATGCGCCTGCCTTCGGGCACGAGCGAAATGCCCTTCGTGACGACGAGGTGGGAATCCCTGGGGAGCTGCGCGCCGTCGAACACGATCGCGCCCTTGTATTTCTGGTCGCCCGCGATGGAGCGCATCAGCGTGCTCTTGCCCGCGCCGTTGGCGCCGATGACGGCCACAATCTCGCCCTTTTCCACACGCATGTCCACCGAGCGCAGCGCGTGTATGCCTCCGTAATAGACGTTCAGGTCCCTGATATCCAGATACGCCATCAGTTCCGCCTCCTCTTCTCGCCAAGGTACGCCTTGATGACCTCGGCGTCGCTCTGTATCTGCGAGGGCTTCCCCTCCCGCAGCAGGCTCCCGAGGTTGAGCACGTAGATGTTGTCGCAAAGCCGCATCACCACCTCCATGTGGTGCTCGATGAGGACGACGGTGAGATCGAGCTTTTCGCGAAGCTCCCGGATGAGCCCGGTCAGCTCGCGGCATTCCTCGTTGTTCATGCCGGCCGCGGGCTCGTCGAGCAGCAGCAGCTTCGGGCGCGTGGCGATGGCGCGCGCGATCTCAAGGCGCCTCTGCTGGCCGTAGGGCATTTCGCTCGCGAGGCTGTTGGCGTAACTTCCTATGCCGAGCATTTTGAGGTAGCCCAGGGCCTGCTCCCGCGCCTCCCTGTCCTTGCGCTTGACCGATGGCAGCCCCAGCATCGCCGCGAACACCGAGTAGGGCGGCACGCGCTGTATGCTGATGATGACGTTCTCGAGCGCCGTCATGCGGCTGCACACGCGTATGTTCTGGAACGTGCGGCTGATGCCGATGCGGGCGATCTCATCCGGCCCGAGGCCGAGTATGGACGCGCCGTTGTAGATCACCTGCCCGGAGCTCGGCTCGACGGCGGCGGTGATCATGTTGAACAGCGTGGTCTTCCCCGCGCCGTTCGGGCCGATGATGCCCGTGATGCTGCCCTCCGGCACGCTCATGCTCACGCTGTTGACCGCCGTGAGGCCGCCGAAGCGCACCGTCAGTTTCCTGGTTTCGAGTATGATCTTTTTTTCTTCCATCACGCCTTACCCCCGTCGTTCCCGGGAAGCTTGTTCTTTTTGAGCAGCGCCCTGGCCTTGGCGAGGGCCGGCTTCACCCAGCGGAAGTTGAGTTCCTTATAGCCCAGGAGCCCTTCCGGCTTCACGAGCATGATGACGACGATCAGTACGCCGTAGATGACCAGGCGCCACGTGCTGATCACGCGAAGCAGCTCGGGCAGTATCGCCAGCACGAACGAGGAGAGCACGGGCCCCGTGATCGAGTTGATGCCGCCGAACACGACCGCGATCAGATGGTTCGAGGACTGGTTCTGCGTGAACATCGTGGGCACCACAATGGTCGTATAGAACGCGAACAGACCGCCGCCTATGGCCGTGGTGAAGGCGTTGATCAAAAGCGAGAGCAGCTTCGTCCGGGAAACGTTGATGCCCATGGTCTGCGCCGCGACCTCCTGCTCGCGCACGGCGCGGCAGTTGCGGCCGTACGCGGAGTGGACGAAGTTCCACAGCAGGAACGTGATGACGGCGCCGACGATCAGCACCACGTACCAGTTCGTGAGCTTGGGGACGTTCTTGATGCCCATCGCGCCGTCGAAATCGCCGATTTCGATGTTGCAGATGAGCACCTTGATCGCGCTCGCAAAGCCCAGCAGGGCCACTGCGAAGTGGTCGCCCTTGAGCTTGCGCCTGACCGTCGGCCAGCCGATGAGCAGCCCGAGCAGCATGGAGATCACGCCCGAGATCAGAAGCGAGGGGATGAACGGCACGCCGAACTCCACGTTGAGCGCGGCCGAGCAGTACGCGCCCACCATCATGAAGCCCACGTTGCCCATCGAAAACAGGCCCGTGTAGCTCGTGAGCAGCGTCAACCCCAGTATGAGTATGACGTTGATTCCGCCAATCGTTAACACGCTCAGATAATATTGCATTGCAATTCCTCCTTGTTGCTGTCGCGAGCGCAACCCGTCACAGCTTGTCGGTGTGGCTCCGACCGAGCAGGCCGTGAGGCAGGAACATCATCGCGATGATGAGCACGCCGTAGGAGATCAGGTCGCGATACACAGAGGAAACAAAGCCGGAGGTCAGCGTTTCCAGCACGCCGAGTATCAATCCGCCGACCACCGCGCCCGGCAGGCTTCCAAGGCCGCCCACGACGCTCGCGATGAACGCCTTGAGCGCGGGCGTCGAGCCGAGCGTCGGGATGACGGCGTATTTCATGCCGCAGAGTATCCCCGCGAAACCCGCCGTGATGCCCGAAATGAAGAAGATGATGAAGGACACCCTGTTGACGTTGACGCCCATCAGGCCGGCGATGGAAACATCGTACGCGCTCCCGCGGATGCCCAGGCCGGATTTGGTGCGGTATATGAACACATAGAGCGCGGCGAGTATGATGAAGGCGAGGATCAGCGCGAAAACGTCCAGCTTGGTCAGGAACACGCTGCCCAGCGCCACCGAGCCTTCGAGGTTGAGTTCGCTCACGTCGATTTTGCGCGCGTTCGCCCCCAGGAGGATGGTCGCGGTGTTGGCGACGGCGAGGTCTATGCCCATGCCCGTGATCATCAAAAACAGCCTGTCCGTGCCCATCTTTCGAAGCGGCCTGTAGGCGACGAGCTCTGTGAGCAGGGATACGACGATACTCGCCGCGATTGAGAGCGCAATCGCCATGGCGAGCGAAACGTTCAGTATCTGCATGGAATAGTAGCAGACGAAGCCGCTGACCATCATGACGCAGCCAAACGAGAAGTTCGAAAAGTCGAAACACGCTGTAGATCAGCGCGTATCCGACCGCGATGAGCGCGTAGATGCCGCCGATGGAAAGACCTGTGATCAACTGCTGCAGTATAAAGCTCATGGGCAACCTCCAAGTTCAGCATTTACCGGGAGGCGCGCCGGTCCGGCCGCAAACGCGGCCGGACCGCGCGCCGTGCGATCCGGCGCGGGATTAAGACTTGGGATCGTACTTCTCGATGGTCTTGAAGCCGTCCGCGGTTACCTCGAGTATGTAGATGGACTTATCGACCGGGTTGTGGGTCGCCGCGTCGATGGTGAGCGCGCCCGTGAACACGGGGATGTCCTGCGCGCCGCCGAGCGCCTTCGAGATGGCTTCGCCCGTGGCCTCGCCGCTCTTTTCAATGGCCCACTGGATGCACATCAGAGCGTCCACGGCGTAGTACGCGAAGTAGTTCGGGTTCGTGCCGTGCTTGGCGGAGAACGCCTCGCGGTACGCAGTGTACTCGGGGGCGGTTTCATCCATCATGGAGCACATGACGGAGCCGTCGAGCACGTCGCCCGCGAAGGGGATCAGGTCGTCGGCATACCAGCCGTCCACGCCGAGTATCTGGAGGCCGATGCCCAGTTCCCTGCACTGCTGGCCGATGTAGCCCGCGATCTTATAGGTGCCCGTGGCGATGAGGATCGCCTCGGCGTCGGAGTTCTTGATGTTGGTCAGCGCGGCGCGGAATTCGGTATCCGTATCCACGAAGCCTTCGACCGAGGTGATCGTGCCGCCGAGCGCCTCGTACTTCTCGATGAAGAACTCCTGTATGCCCTGCGTATACAGGTTCGCGATGTCGCCGAGCACTGCGACCTTGGTGATGCCCAGCTTGTTGTAGGTATACATGGCCAGCGCTTCGCCCTGGTACGCGTCGATGAAGCACATGCGGAACATGTAGTCGTTGAGCTTGCCGTCCTCGCTGACCGTGACGGTCTCGTTGGAGGCGGTGGTCACGAGCATGGGCACCTTGGCGTCCTGCATGATGTCCACGGCGGCGATGGCTTGGTCGCTCGACTCGGGGCCGATGATGGCGACGACGCCGTCCTGCTCGACGAGGCGGTTGGCCGCGTTGATGGTTTCGGGCGTGGGATCGAGGCCGATGTCGTAGCTGACAAGCTCGACCTTCCTGCCGAGTATGCCGCCCGCCTCGTTGATTTCCGCGACCTTATCCTCAAGGGCGAGCACCGCGGTCTGTCCGAGGTAGGCGTCGGCGCCGGAAATGCAGCCGACGAAGCCGATTTTGATGGGCGCGTCCTTGGAGTTCCCGCCGCAGCCGGCGCACGCGAGCGCGATCAGGCCGACCAGCGCGAGAGCCGCGATCTTCTTCAGGTTCTTCATGGTGTTTCCTCCTTATTTTATGTTTCGGGACGCAGGTCTCGGGACGCCGCGCCCAAAGGTGGTAAGGATTACCCGGCTCACTCTTTGACGGGATAGACGGGGATGGTATCCCTCTGGAGGAACGCGGTCATGCAGTGGATCGCGCCGCCCGCGCGGCGGATTTCGTCCACCTTGACCTCGATGACCTCCACGCCCGCCTCCTCGAGCAGCGCCTTGGTTTTGGGGAAGCCCGCGCACATGGCGATCTTGCCGGGTTCGAGCGCCACGAAGTTGGCCGCGAGCGCCTGCTCCTCCCAGGTGGGGATCTCCACGATGCGGAAGCCGCGCTTCTTGAATTCGTCGTACACGTTGTTGGGCGTGATGCTCGGGAAGAGCAGCACGACGTCGATGTCCGCGACGCCGATGAAGCCGTCGAGATGCACGCCGTTCCTGGGGATCTCGACCCAGATGAAGTTCTTCACGCCCTGGTTGCGCAGTTCGTCCACGACCTGTTTGCAGCCCTCGTCGTTGCTGCGCGTGCCGTGGCCGATGATGACGGTTTCCCTGTCGATCCAGATCAGGCAAGCGCCCTCGAAAGTGCCGTTGGCGTTGATGGTCTTGGCGACGGGCACGCCGATCTTGCCGAGGGTCTTCGACGCGGCGGCGACCTCCGGCGCGCGCACCGTGATGCCCATGCGGCTGATGATGGCGCCGTTCGGGCTGCCGTTGACCAGGTCGCGGCAGAAGACGACGTTGGGGCAGTCGAGGCGGACGTCCTCGTCGTCTATGAGATAGACCTTGACGCCGTTGTCCTCATACATCTTTTTGATGGCGTCGAATTCCGCGCGCATGGCCTCGGGGTTGAGCGTGTCGTGCATGCTGACCAACGCGGGCGGAAGCGTGATGTTGTCGATCTCCCTGCCGGGCCTTCTCATGAGCACGGCGCGAAGCTTGCCGATCTCGCTGTCCACGGACCACTGGCCGCCCCACACTTCGGGCATGACCTCCACGAAGTTGGAATGCACTTCCAGCTCGTCCAGCAGGGCGAGATAGGATCTGTCAAGCTGTTCCTTTGTTTTCTTTTCCATGGCGTTCTCCTTACGTTGAATTTGGTTGGTGTATCGCAAACCCGCATCTCATAACGGGATTTGACCCGGGAACTACCGCGCTCGCGCGCGGCGCCTGCGCCGGTGGGATGATATAAAATGAGATCCTTTACATTAACGTTAATATTCAATAATACGCGAGAGCAACCGCAGTATATGCCGTCCGTCATGATGTTGTCGTGTGGGAAAGGGCCGTTTTTACGATGTACATCATATCTTTTCCATGCTATAATGTCAACGAAATTCATGCCCGCTCGCCCGGGGTGCGTCCGCATTTTCCATTTTTTCCAAAATAACGTACGGCGTTGTCCCAACAATAATTAACGTTAAAGGAGTTGTGTAACCATGCGCAGAACCACCATCGTCAAAGCCGAGCCGTTTTCCCTGGCGGTTGAAGCGTCCTCATTCCCAACGTTTACCCTTGGCGAATTCGACGCGCGCGTACGCGCGCTCAGGAACCGCATGCGTGCCGACGGGATCGATCACGCCGTCGTCTACGCCGACAGGGAGCACTTCGTCAACATGTTCTTCCTGACCGGCTACGATCCCCGCTTCGAGGAAGCGCTGCTGATCGTGAACGCGGACGAAAACCGGAACCCCACGCTCGTGGTGGGCAACGAGGGCTACGACTACTCCTTCGTCAGTCCGCTCGCGCTCAACCGCGCGCTCTACCAGAACTTCAGCCTTCAGGGTCAGCCCAGGCACAGGCTCGTGCCTCTCGGAACCATACTGCGGGAGACGGGCGTCGAAGCGGGCGCGAAGGTGGGCGTCATAGGCTTTAAGTACTTCGAGCCCGGCCACATCAAGGATTGCGCGCACATGATCGACATCCCCGCCTACATACTGCGCCACGTCGAGGAACTGACGGGCCTTCCCGCCGTAAACTACACCGCGGTCATGACCGAGGGCGTCGCGGGCCTTCGCATGACGCTCGACGCCAAGCAGATCGCCGTGTTCGAGTACGCCGCCAACCAGTCCTCCAACCGGCTCATCCGCATGCTGCGCTCGCTTAGGTCCGGCATCACCGAAATCGGCATTTCCGCCGCCGCGGGCGCGGACGGCCTGCCGCTCTCCGTGCACCCCAACATCAACGTGGGCGGGGAGCATCTCTCCATAGGCCTGCGAAGCCCGGACTACACGGTCTTCGAGCGGGGCATGCCCGTCACGCTCAGCGTGGCGCTGCGCGGCAGCCTCGTGTGCAGGAGCGGCCTTGGCGCTTTGGACGAGAGCGATTATCGCAGCGGCTACGAGGGCGCGCTCGAGAGCTTCATAACGCCGTTCTTCGAGACCGTAGCCGCGTGGATCGAGAGCATCCGCATCGGCGCGTGCGCGGGAGACATCTTTGCCGATATCCGCGCGCGCCTCGCCGGGGCAAACATCGCCTCGGCGCTCAATCCCGGCCACAGCATCGCGGAAGACGAGTGGACCAACTCCGTGTTCTTCGAGAATTCGCCCCACCGCCTCGCATCCGGCATGTACATACAGAGCGACATCATCGGCAGCCGCGGGCAGGGCGCGCCGCTGACCGGCATTTTCGAGGACGGCTACGTGCTCGCGGACGGGAAGCTTCGCGCGGCGCTCGCGCAGGGCTATCCCGAAACGTGGGAGCGCATCCAGCGCCGCCGCGCGTTCATGACCGGGGTCGTCGGCATGAAGCTCAGCCCGGACGTGCTGCCCATGTCCAACACCTGCGGCGTATACCATCCCTTCATGATGGACGGCAGCCGCATCTTCGCCTTGCGCGAGGAATAATCAAAAAACGGCGGAGCCGGTTTCGGGGATAAGGGAAACGTTCTTTGGGGCGACCGGCGATGGCCGGCCGTCCTTTTTTCAAGGTGCGGGGGTGTCAGCGGGAGCGGTGAAACAGATCCTCGATCTGCCCGCGATACGGCATGGCGGGCGCGGTGCCGGATTTCGTGACGCAGAGCGTCCCGGCCGCGTTGCCGTATCGCGCGGCCTCGAACAAGTCCATGCCCGCGGCGAGCGCCGCCGCGAACGCGCCGTTGAACGCGTCCCCCGCGCCCGTGGTATCGACGGCCTCGACCGCGATCGGCTCGATCCATCGGCTTATCCTGCCGTCCGTCGCGTAAGCGCCGTTCTTGCCGAGCGTGATCAGCGCGGCCTTAACGCCCATGGCTAGGAGCATACGCGCGGCGGCGGGCGCGTCCTGTTTTGTCCTCATGGGAAGCCCTGTGATGAGCTCGGCCTCGGTTTCGTTGGGCGTGACGACGTCGAGCTTTTTCATATACTCCGGCGGGAGCTTCCCCGCCGGGGCGGGATTGAGCACGATTCTCGCGCCCGCGGCCGAGGCGATGTCGATGACGCGGCAGACCGCGTCGTAGTTGGTTTCGAGCTGCGTGAGCACGACGCCCGCGCCCTCGACCGCGCTCCGGCAGCTTTCCACATCCTCGGCGGTGATCGCGCCGCATGCGCCGCTGACCACGACGATGGCGTTCTGCGCGGTGCGCTCGTCCACCGCGATCAGCGCGCAGCCGGTGCCCACATCCCCGGAAAGCACGCAGTCCATACGCATGCCTTCCATCTTGTAAAACGCGCGCGCGGCCTCGCCGAACGCGTCGCGGCCGACCTTGGTGATCAGCGTGACGTCCGCGCCCGCGCGGTGCGCCGCGACCGCCTGGTTGGAGCCTTTCCCGCCCGGACCCATGGCGAAGCTTGAACCGAGCACCGTCTCCCCTTCCCTCGGGATCGAGGGGACGCGCGCGGTCAGATCCATGGCGAAGCTGCCGAACACGACGACTTTTTTACCCATTACGCCTCCCCGCCCTCTTTCAGGCTCACATACGCGGAGCCGCCCTCGATCCGCACCCAGGCCGTGGGCTCGTTTTTGCAGGCGGGCGCGAGGTGATAATACCGCGCATCGCCCTCTCCGCGCCCGACGAGGTACGGCGCGGAAGCCTGCGCGCGCATGCCGTCGAGCATGCCGAACGGGGAAAAACCGATGTCCGCGATTTCGGCCGCCGCCTTATGAACCGCCATGCCCGCCTCCCCCGCCGTTCCGGCGGCACGCGCGCACCGCCTCCATCAAGCGCGCGACATGCGCGGCGGACACCTTGCCGCGCGCCTCGAACGTATCCTTGAAATAGCTGCCCACGATGGCGCCGTCGGTTTCGGCGAGCTGGCCTTCGCAGTTCTCGGGCGTGAGACCCGCGCCTATGATCAGCGGGAAATCGCCGGCGATGCGCCGGAAGGCGCGCACTTTATCGAGCGGGGTTTCCTGTCCCGTCGCGTCGCCTGTGATGGTGAGGGCGTCGCAGCGCGCCATGCCGATGGCAATATCCTCCTCGAGGCTCCTTCCGGATCTGTACGGCTGATACTTGAAGCGCACGCCGCCCATGACGAAACCTGTAAAGAGGCTGCGGCTGTCCGCGACGAACTCTCCGAAGGCCAGGTCGTCCTGCGGCTCGAGATGGCCCGCCACCGAATCGAGCTGCAGGAACGCGGCGTTGTATCTGTACGCGAGGCGGAAGCTGCCCGCGTCGTCCTCGAGTAGGTTGACGCCGTACATGACGCCCTGATCATGCCGATTGAAATAATCGAGCGCCGCCTCGACGTATTCGGGACAGCCGAAATAGTTTTCGATCACCACCGCGTCCACGCCCGCGGCCGCCATGACGCGCGTCTCGTCGAGCGCGGTTCCGAGCATTTCCCTCTCGCTCCCGCCCTGCAGGTGGAGCATGCCGAAAACGGGCTTTTTCCAACCGAAGGCTTTTCTGAATCTGTTTTCTTCCATAGAACTCCCAATCAACCGACATGCCCGTGCGGCAGTCATTGCGCGACTTGATATAATACATCTTAATACAATTGTTTGACACTGTCAATCTTTCTATGCTATGATTATTTTTGCCGGATTTCCATAGCCAAACATGTTGCGAAAGGAGCTTTCCGATGAAGGGCGGTGCCGTATTTATCGGGGATGTGGCCAAGGACGAGTATTACGCTATGGACGCGTATCCCGCGCTGGGCACCAAGGCGGACGCGAGGCAGCTTCCCTCCATGATGGGCGGATCGATCGCCAACGCGGCAAGCGTCTACGCGAGCTACGGCTGCGAAACGCGCTTCCTCGGCCACCTCAACAACAGGGACAGGGAGCTCACGGATTATCTCCGCGAGCGCTGCGGCATAGACACGGCGCTCACCATATACGACGATTCGCTCGCCGACTCGAAGTGCCTGATTTTCCTCGCGGAGGGCGAACATACGGTTTTCATGGTGGACACCGGCGAAAACGACCTGAACCTGCCGGAGGATACGTTCGAGGCGCTGTGCGAAGCGCCGTTGATCTACACCTCGCACTGGGTGCTCGGCAGGGTCCGCTGCGGGGAGATCAGCAACGTCGGGGTGCTACGGCGCTTACGCGAGCGCGGCGTCAGGGTGGTTATGGACATCGACGTGGATATAGTCAACGAGGCGCGGCGGCCGCTCATGCCCTACATCGACATCCTGTTCATGAACAAAGTGGGCTTCGCCGCCCAGCGCGCGGGGCGCGGCGAGGCGGAAACCATAGGAGAGCTGTTCGGCATGGGCGTGGGCATGGTCGTGGTGACGCTGGCGGAAAACGGCTGCAAAATATACCTTCGCGAGGGCGCGATCTCCATACCCGGCATCAAGGTCGACGTCGTGGACGTTACCGGCGCGGGGGATACGTTCTGCGGCAGCTTTTCGCTGATGTATCTGCGCACGGGAGATCCCGCGCTCGCGGGCACGTTCGCCAACTGCGCGGCGGCGCTGTCCGTCGCCGCCCTAGGAGCGCGAAGCGGCGCTGTGGGCGCCGCCCCCGTGCTCGAATTCATGCGAAGCCGCGGCGTCGACACAACGCCCTACGAGGCGGCGCTCGCCGGATGATCCTCCGCCGCGCTTTGCCGGCGCGCGCCAAACAACCGGAACGGAGAACTATGCAAAAGCTTGATCGCCAGTCGCAGACGCCCATGTACAAGCAGCTCGCGGATCTCCTCCGCGGCCGCATCGAGGAGGGCGCGCTCGGCTACGGAAACCGCATCACGCCGGAAAACGCGCTCGTGGAGGAATACGGTGTCAGCCGCGTCACCGTGCGCAAGGCCATCGACCTGCTCGTCGAGGAGAACTACCTGTTTCGCAAGCAGGGCAAGGGCACGTTCGTGTCGCTTCGGAACGCTTCCTCAAACCGCGCGCTCGAGCAGGGCTTCACCGCGGAATCCTTCCGGGACGGCGCGATCCCCACGACGCAGGTGCTCGCAAAAACCATACTGCCCGCGGAGGAATGCCCCGCGGAAGGCCGCGCGAACTTCCCCGGCGCGGAGCTTCTCATGGTCGTGTGCGTGCGCTGCCTCAACGGCGTGCCGGTCATTTACGAGCAGGATTATTTCCCCATGCGTTTCGCGGAGCTCCTGGACATCCGCATGGACAACCGCTCCGTGTTCAGCCTTCTGAGCGACCGCTTCGGCGTGTGCGTCACGGGCTACTCCTATATGTTCGCCGTGGCCGAAGCCACGGGCGAGCATGCCAGGGCGCTCAACGTGCCTGCGGGGCGTCCTCTGCTTCGCGTCTGCCAGACCGTGCGCGGCGGCAGCGACCAGTTCGTGTTCTTCAACACGCAGATGGTGCGCACCGACGTCTACAAATACCGCACCTCCATGAATCTGGAGCCGTAAAGCGGCGCGCCGCGCGGCGGCCCGGTCAACGAGCGGCTCCCGCCTGTAAAACGGCATAAAAAGCGCCCCTTCCGGGGGCGTTTTCGGTATCCCGTTACGGCGTGAGCCGGTTCGGCCCGCGAAAGAGGAACATCGCCTCCTTGATGGGGATGTTCAGCAGCAGCATCGTGAGCCGGTCGAGGCCCAGGCCGAAGCCGCCGTGCGGCGGGCAGCCGTATTTGAAAAACTCGAGATAGAACCTCACGTCCTCGCCGAGGCCGCGCTCCTGCGCCTGGCTTCTGAGCCGCTCGTACCTGTGCTCGCGCTGCGCCCCGGTCGTGATCTCCACGCCGCGCCAGACGAGGTCATAGCCCTGCGGCACGCCGCCCTCGCGCATGTGGTAGAACGCGCGCTTGTCGGCCGCGAAGCCGGTGATAAACAGGAACTCGTGCCCGTATTCCTCCATCGAAAAACGGTACGCGAGCTGCTCGGCCTCCGTGGTCATGTCGCCCCGCTCCTGCTCCGGCACGGCGTAGCCGTAGCGTTTCTCCAGCTCCGCGTAGAGGTCGCCGAGGCGGATCTCGGGGAAGGGCAGCGCCGGCACGACGACCTCGACGTCGTAGAGCCGCGCGATCTCCTCCCCGTATTGCGCCCGGACTTCGCCAAGCGCGTGCGCGAGCAGCTCCGCCTCGAGGCGCATCACATCCCGGAACGATTCGATATACGAAAACTCGAGGTCGAAGCCTGTGAACTCGGTCGTATGCCTGCTGGTGTATGATTTTTCCGCGCGGAACACGGGCCCTACCTCGAACACGCGCTCGAGCCCGCCCGCCATGGCCATCTGCTTGTAGAACTGCGGACTCTGCGCGAGATACGCCTTGCGGCCGAAATACCCGACCTCGAACACGTCCGCGCCGCTCTCGCTCGCGGCGCCGATGAGCTTGGGCGTGTGGATCTCCACGAAACCGCGCGCGAGAAGAAAGCTTCGCATCGCCGCGGCCATAAGCGTCTGCGCGCGAAAGAGCAGTTGCTCCCGTTCGCCGCGAAAGCAGAGCCAGCGGTAGTCGAGCTTAACGTCTATGGCGGAATCCTTCGTCAGCGGGATCGGCGCGGCGACAGACTCGACGCGCAGAACCTCCGGCAGCAGCTCGATCCCGTTCAGTTTCACGTTTTTGTTCCCGGCGACGTAACCTTCGACTGTCACGACCGATTCGGCGGTCAGTTCAGCCAGAAGCTGCGCGAACGCAGGATTCGTCTTGTCGAGCGTCACCTGCACCTTGCCTGAACGATCGCGCACAACGAGAAAGGCCATCGCGCGCGTGTCGCGTATCTTCTCGACGAAGCCCTGTATTTTGACTTCCCGCCCGGGAGTCAGATTTTTGATCGGCGTCCTTTCCATGTTTCCCTCCCATATTATATGATTTGCAACGCGGGGAAAGAGCGCATGTCCTTTCCGGCATGATCCGCACGCCGCATAATACCACATCCTTTCTGGAAAAGAAAACCTCACCGGCGTTTTCGCGCCGATGAGGATGCGTTCGGATCAACCGGGTCCGGGTATCCGCTTCTCAGGAGCGCGAGCAAATGCGCTTGCGCCCGAAGCAAAGTCCGGGCCAAGCGCTACGGATCGTCGTCCCTATTGGAAGCAACTTTTCGCATAGCGAACCTCGCGATTGAGATTTTCATGATTCTAGCACCGAAAAGAGAAAAAAGCAAGAACAGGGATTATATATTCGTGCGAAAAGACCGGCGCAACAGATTGTAGCTTGCTTATTTCGCCGCGCGCGGCTATGCTCAACGCGAGGTGAGAGAACTATGCCGTCGATCCATGAAAATCTGAGACAGCTCAGACGCGCGCGCAATCTTACGCAGGAGGATGTCGCGGACCGGCTGGGCTTCGCGCGCCAGACGATCTCCAGCTACGAATCCGGCCGCACGCAGCCGGATGTGGAAACGCTTTCGCGCCTTGCCGAAGTGTACGACGCGGACATCCGGGATGTGCTCTATGGCGCGGGCAGGTCGCAGCGCATGCGAAGGATCATCCGCAATCTCGCCGTTTTTACGCTGATTGTTTTCCTCGCGCTCGGCCTTTTGCAAGCGGCGCTGCTGTGGACGGCGAACGCCTTCTTTCAAATAACGCCCGGCCCCCTCGATCTCGACAGCCCCGTCTGGCAAGCGCACACGGCGCTCATGCGCGCGCACGAACGGGTTGAGGCGCTGTATATGGTTTCGTTCACGCTCCTCGCCGTCGCGCGGCTCGTTCTCGTCATACCGCTGGAAAAACCGCTCTCCCCCGCCGTCAAGCTCAAATTCCTCGGCCTGCTCGCGCTGGGCGCGGCTGCGACCAACCTTCCCTGGGCCTTCGCGGACCCCGTATTCGGGCTGTGGAACTATTGCTTTGCTCCGTGCCGGAACCTCGCGCTGGCGGCGCTGCTATTCGGGCTGTCGTTCGCCGGGGAATGGCTGTATCGAAGAGCCTTTTATCAAAAAATTTAGGATATTGAAGGGGCCGATATCGAATCGGCCCCTGCGAGTTTCACCCGATTGTCAATTGTCCATTGACAATTACTTTCGTTTAAACGATGCCCTGCGCCATCATGGCATCGGCAACCTTCTTGAAGCCCGCGATGTTCGCGCCCGCGACGAGGTTGTACCCAAGGCCGCACTCCTCCGCCGCCTTGGCGGAAGCCGCGTGGATGTTCTCCATGATGGTGTGCAGCTTGGCGTCGACCTCCTCGGCCGCCCAGGCGAGGCGCTCGGAGTTCTGGCTCATCTCGAGGCCGGAAACCGCCACGCCGCCCGCGTTGACCGCCTTGGACGGGGCCACGATAAGGCCCTTTTCCATGAGGAAGTAGAGCGCTTCGTTGGTGGTGGGCATGTTGGCCACTTCGATGTAGTATTTGGTACCGTTGGCGAGTATCTGCTCGGCCTCGGGCATGCCGATCTCGTTCTGGTACGCGCAGGGCATGCAGATATCGACCTTGCGGCCCCAGGGCTTCTGGCCGGGGAAGAACTCCACGCCGAACTTATCCGCGTAATCCTTGACCTTGTTGCGGCCGGAGTTGCGCATCTCGAGCATGTAGTTCCACTTTTCCTTGGTGCCGATGCCGGCGGGATCGTAGATGTAGCCGTCCGGACCGGCGAGGGTGACGACCTTCGCGCCGAGCTGGCTCGCCTTCATCGCGACGCCCCAGGACACGTTGCCGAAACCGGAGATGGCGATGGTCTTGCCCTCGATGGTATCGTTCTCGTGCTTGAGCACCTCGTTGAGGTAATACACCGCGCCGAAGCCCGTCGCCTCGGGACGGATCAGGCTGCCGCCGAAGCTGGGGCCCTTGCCCGTGAGCACGCCGTTCTCATATGCGCCGCGGATGCGCTTATACTGGCCGAAGAGGTAGCCGATCTCGCGGGCGCCCACGCCGATGTCTCCCGCAGGAACGTCGACATCCGGGCCGATGTGGCGGTACAGCTCGGTCATGAACGCCTGGCAGAAGCGCATGATTTCGCCGTCGCTCTTGCCGTTGGGATCGAAATCGCTGCCGCCCTTGCCGCCGCCCATGGGCAGGGAGGTCAGGCTGTTCTTGAAGGTCTGCTCGAAACCGAGGAACTTCATGACGGACAGATTGACGTGCGGGGCGAAGCGCAAGCCGCCCTTATAGGGGCCTATGGCGCCGTTGAACTGCACGCGGAAGCCGCGGTTGACATTGACACGGCCCGCGTCGTCCACCCAGCTCACGCGGAACTCGATCACGCGCTCGGGCTCGACGAGGCGCTCGAGCAGGCCGGCCTTCTCATACTCGGGATGCTGCTCGATGACGGTCTCAAGGGACTTGAGCACTTCCTCTACGGTCTGGAGGAATTCAGGCTCGTTTTTATCCCGCTTGGCAACCTTATCCAGGACTTCCTGCACGTATGCGTTCATTGTTTACCTCCGATTTTTTGGGTTTGATCTGCGTTGCCGGCACACAAAAAAAGCCTGTGCCGCGCACCATCGCTATCATAAGACGAAGCAGGAACGATGTCAATACAAGCAACGTCTCCTGCAACTATATATTTTTTCTGATAAAAAATGCAGTTTATCTTGCACCCATGAGCAGTTGCTCATAAACCGGGAACGGCCAAAGAGAGGACGCGGTGATCTGCTCGAGCGCGTCCGCGGCCTCGCGAAGCTCCGCCATCGCGGGGATGACCCCGTCGCGGCAGGCGACGCAGGCGGCGTGGGAATCGGGCGCGGCGTCCGCCCGCGCAAGCTCTTTTTCGAGCGCGAGCGCGCGGGTATCCATAGCCTCGAGCAATGCGTCCGCCTCGAGAAGCCTCCGTTTCTCGCTCGCGGCCGCGGCGCCCGCGGCGGACTTTGCGTTGACCGCCTCGGCGATGTGCCTCTGCGCCTTCGAGCAGGCCGGGATGATCTCGCGGCGCGCCATCTCGAGCATGGTGCGCGCCTCGATGCGCGTGATCTTGGCGTAGCTCTCGAGGGAGACCTCGTAGCGCGAGCGGAGCTCCCGCTCCGAAAAAATGCCGTGCCTGGTAAACAGGGCGACGTTCTCGGGCGCGATATAACGCGGCAGCGCGTCGAGCGTGGTTTTGAGCTCGACGAGGCCGCGCCGCGCCGCTTCCTCCTTCCAGCTTTCGGCGTAGCAGTTGCCGCCAAAGAGTATGCGCCCATGCGCCTTGACCGTTCCGACGATGAGCTTTTTCGCCGTCTCGTCGGGGTCTTCGGCCTTTTCAAGCGCTTCGGCAAAATCCGCGAAGGCTTCCGCGGCGATGGTGTTGATCACGGTGTTCGCGTCGGCGATCGAGTGGCTCGCGCCGGGCATGCGAAACTCGAACTTGTTGCCCGTGAACGCGAAGGGCGCGGTGCGGTTGCGGTCGGTGTTGTCCATGCGCACGCGCGGCATGGCTTTGATGCCGCTCTCGAGCATGCGCTCGCCCGCGCCGTCGTAGCCGTTGCCCAGGGCCGCGGCCTCGAGTATGGCGGTGAGCTCCTCGCCGATGAACACCGAAACGATGGCGGGCGGCGCTTCCGTCCGGCCGAGGCGCAGGTCGTTCGAAGCGCCCGCGATGCTCAGCCGGATGAGATCCTGGTGCAGGTCCACCGCCTTGATGACGGCGCTGAGCACGAGCAGGAACAGCGTGTTCTGCGCCGGGGTCTTGCCGGGGGAAAGCAAATTCACGCCGGTGTCGGTCATCAGCGACCAGTTGTTGTGCTTGCCGCTGCCGTTGAGGCCCGCGAAGGGCTTCTCGTGCAGCAGGCACACGAAGCCGTGGCTGGGCGCGATGCGCCTGAGAAGCTCCATCGTGAGCTGGTTGTGGTCGGTGGCGACGTTGGCCTCGCAAAAGAACGGGGCAAGCTCGTACTGGCCCGGCGCGACCTCCTTGTGCTCGGTCCTAGCGTAGACGCCGAGCTTCCACAGCTCCCCGTCGAGCTCGCGCATGAACGCCTGCACGCGGCCTTCGATCGCGCCGTAATAGTGGTCGTCCAGTTCCTGCGACTTGGCGGGCTGCGCGCCGAAAAGCGTCCTGCCGCAGAGCACGAGGTCGCGCCGCTTCGCGCACAGCTCCGCGTCCACGAGAAAATATTCCTGCTCGGCGCCGACCGTGGGCGTCACGCGGGAAACGTCCTTCACGCCGTACGCGCGAAGAAGGCGCAGCGTCTCGCGCTCGATGAGCTCCACCGAGCGTAAAAGCGGCATCTTCTTGTCGAGCGCGTCGCCGCCGTAGGAGCAGAACACCGATGGGATGCACAGCGTGCCGTCCTTGATGAACGCGAACGAGGTCGGGTCCCACGCCGTGTAGCCGCGCGCCTCGAACGTCGCCCGAAGCCCGCCCGAGGGGAAGCTCGAAGCGTCCGGCTCGCCCATGACGAGCTCGCGCCCCGAAAACTCCGCGATGGCGCCGCCCTCCGGCCCCGGCGCGATGAACGAGTCGTGCTTTTCCGCGGTCACGCCCGTGAGCGGCTGGAACCAGTGCGTGAAGTGCGTGGCGCCCTTCTCGAGCGCCCATTCCTTCATGGCGTTCGCGAGAGGCCCCGCGATGTGCCTGCCCAGCGGCCGGCCGCGGCGTATGGTCTCGCGCAGCGCTTCGAAGGTTTCCTCCGGGAGCCTCCGTTTCATTTCGGCTTCGCCGAACACCATAGAACCGAATTCCGCGATGCTTTCCATATATAAACCTCGTAAAACAGAATACGCTTTAATTCGTATATTATATAGAACGGCCTTTCGGGCCGCAATACAACATTGTTTTATCCTTGCCATAAGCAGACGCAATAGCGGGGCGGTTGACAGAAAGGCGCGCGGCGGCTATAATCTGAACAATTCATTCGACCGCAGGGTTTCTCCTTTTTAATGGCATCGGGGGCGTCCGGTTCAAATCGGGCGCCCCCGGTGTTTATCGGCAAATCGGCTGTGCCGCTTGCCGAATTTTATCCGGCGTGCTCGTTCACCACGCGCATGCCTGCAAGGTGTGATTTTTGCCGCGCATACCGCCAACTTATTTTATGGTTGTGCTCTCCGGCGTCCGTACGCGCGGCGGCGGAGCGCCGCTTAAAAGAGATCAAGGGGCCGCGGCCCCTTGACAATATCCCATGGCTTATATGCGTTGTGTTTGTCAGCCGATATCATCCCTGTTGATGGCCATGCTCATGCAGCGCGGGCCGCCCCGCCCGCGCACGAGCTCCGCCGCGGGCACCGTGTGAACCCGGACGCCCGCGCGGGCAAGCAGCTCGTTGGTGACGTCGTTGCGATCGTATACCACCACGCTGCCCGGCGCGATGGTCAGCGAGTTCGAGCCCATGTTCCAGTGCTCGCGCGCGGCGACGATGGGGTCCCCCCCGCCCATCTCAACGAAGCGCACCGCGGGCAGGTTCAGCGCGCGCGCGAATACGCGGTCCACCGGGTCGGTCGTGATGGAAATGCGAAGCGCGCCCGGTTTGCCGGTCAGCTCATAAACGTCGAACTGCTTGTCGTAGATGCAGGGATGCGTGAGGAACTTATCCGTATCGATCATGGTGCAGAGCACGTCGAGGTGCATGAACTGCCGCGACTTGGGGTTGTTGAACACGAGTATGCGCTCAAACCCCTCTGCAAAGACCTTGTTCGCGAGCATTTCCACGGCCGCGATGCTCGTGCGCTCCCCGCAGCCCACGGCGAGCACCTTATCCGAGAGTATGAGCACGTCCCCGCCTTCGATGATGTAGGGGACGGTGTTGTCGTACCAGAGCGGCGAATCCTTGAAAAGCGGATGGAAATCGTGGATGTAGCGAAGAAAGAGCGTTTCGCGCCTGCGCGAGCGCATGCTCATCGAGCAGACCACCATGCCGTGGCCGATGCAGACCGAGGTGTCCCGCGTGAAATAGATGTTGGGCATCGGATCGAGCACGAAGGGGTACGGGTCGCGGACGCTCAGGGTTACGCTTCGCGGCGCGACGCGCTCGAGATCCCTGGGGCGCACGCCCTTGGACACCGCGCGGAACAGCTCTTTGGGCTGCATGGGCCTTAGATATTCACGTATGGCCTCGCGGATGTCGTCCCCGTTGATCTCGCTTTCGACGACGAAATCGTCGATGTAGCGCATGCGGAGCGCATCGTCCGCCATGACCTCGCAAAACAATTGGTCGAGATACAGTACGCGCGCGCCGCTGTCCGCGAGCACCTTGGCGAACACGTCGTGGTCGCGCTGCGCCGCGGGCAGGTAAGGCGTATCGTCGATGAGCATTTCCTCAAAGAAATCCGGCGTGACCTGGTCGATCTCGATGCCCGGCCTGTGCAGCAGCACGGCGTTGAGTTTGCCGATTTCCGAGAACTGATTGACGAATCCCTTCATTGCGCACCTCGATGTATATAATATGTCGTATATGCAATATGATTATACATGAGTCATATGCAAAAGTAAAGCGCTCCGAACCGGTTTCCGCGCGGCCCGCCTCATTTTATATATAACGCTTTTCAGGCGTTTTTTACGGTTTTGCTTCGTTGCTTTTATTCCGGGATGGATATATAATGAGCATCGGTGGGAACACTTCCCACAGGGCGCTTCGCCTGAGAGAATATCATAGAAAACAGGAGATCTTTATGGAGTACAACAGGATTTTCAACTTTTCCGCCGGCCCTTCCATGCTTCCCGTGGAGGTTCTCGAAAGCGCGCGGGACAACACGCTCAACTACGAGGGCTGCGGCATGTCCGTGATGGAAATGAGCCACCGCTCCAAGGTGTACGACAACATCATCCAGGAGGCGGAGAAGGGCCTGCGCAAGGTCATGGACATACCCGACAACTACAAGGTGATCTTCATGCAGGGCGGCGCGACGCTGCAGTTCGCGTGCGTGCCGATGAACCTGATGAACAAGAACCATAAGGCCGACTATATCGTGACCGGCAGCTTCTCGGGCAAAGCCGCCAAGGAGGCCGAAAAATACGGCAAGGTCAACATCGCCTGGACGGGCAAGTCCATCAATTTCTCGCGCATCCCCCGGCAGGAGGAACTCAAGCTCGATCCCGAGGCCGACTATGTGCACATCTGCTTCAACAACACCATTTACGGCTCATGCTGGGACTATATCCCCGACACCGGGAACGTGCCGCTCGTGGCGGACCTTTCGAGCTGCATACTGAGCAGGCCCATAGACGTGTCGAAGTTCGCCCTGATCTACGCCGGCGCGCAGAAGAACGTCGCGCCCGCCGGCCTCACGATCGTGATCGTCCGCGAGGACCTTCTGGGCAACGTCAGCCCCATCACGCCGACCATGTGCGACTATACGATCAACGCCGAGGCGGGCTCCATGCACAACACGCCCCCCTGCTGGTGCATCTACATCTGCAAGCTCGTCATGGACTGGATACTCAAAACCGGCGGCCTCAAGGAGCGCGAGCAGGTCAACCTCCGGAAGGCTGAAATCCTCTACGACTGCCTCGACAAAAGCGATTTCTACACGACCGCCATCGAGAAGGGCAGCCGCTCGATCATGAACGTGCGCTTCAACACGCCCAGCGAGGAACTCGACGCGAAGTTCGTCAAAGAGAGCGTCGCGGCGGGCATGACCAACCTCAAGGCGCACCGCTCGACGGGCGGCCTTCGCGCGTCGATCTACAACTGCATGCCGGTAGAGGGCGTCGAATACCTCGTCGCCTTCATGAAGAAGTTCGAGGCCGAGAACAAATAAAGGAGAAGCATCATGAGGATACTTGCGACGGACGGATTGGATAAGTCGGCGGTCGCCGCGCTCAAAGCCAAGGGCCACGAGGTGGTCGAGCAGTTCTACGAGCCCGCGGAGCTCGCCAAGCAGGTGAAGGAGTTCGACGCGCTGGTCGTGCGCAGCGCGACCAAGGTGAGGAAGCCCATCATCGACGCCGCGAAGGAAACGGGCAGGCTCAAGCTCGTCATCCGCGGCGGCGTGGGCGTGGACAACATCGACGTCGAGTACGCCGAACAGAACGGCATACAGGTCAAAAATACGCCGCGCGCCTCGAGCAACACGGTCGCCGAGCTCGCGCTCGCGCACATGTTCAGCGTCGCGCGCTTCATATCCATGGCCGGTCACAGCATGCGCGAGGACAGGTGGGACAAAAACGAGTATAAGGGCATAGAGCTCGCGGGCAGGACGCTTGGCATCATCGGCTGCGGCCGCATCGGCCAGATGCTCGCCGCCAAGGCGCAGGCGCTGGGCATGAAGGTGCTCGCCTGCGACATCTACCACGCCCCCGGCCTCGAGTGCGAAACCTTCCATTACTGCGAGCTCGACGAGCTGCTCGCGAATTCCGACTTCATCTCGCTGCACACCCCGAGCCTCGACGGCAAGCCGCTGATCAACGCGGAGACCATCGCCAAGATGAAGGACGGCGCGGTGCTCGTCAACACCAGCCGCGGCAACAACGTGGATGAGCAGGCGCTTCTCGACGCGCTCAACTCCGGCAAGCTTCGCGGCGCGGGGCTCGACGTGTTCGCCGAGGAGCCCGCCAAGAACCACGCGCTCTACTCCCATCCGCACGTTTCCTGCACGCCGCACATCGGCGCGCAGACCTCCGAAGCGCAGAAGCGCGTGGGCGGAGAGATTGTGGAAATCATCGAATTATTTGGAAAATGATTCGTGATTTCCAGCTAATAGGGAACAGCCAATAGTGAATAACCGAGTGTATAACGGCGGCCCTCGCTTTACCGGCGGGGGCCGATCCATATCCCGATAGTCAAGAATAAACGAGGGTTATACAGGAAACACCCCCCTGTTTATCCGCATAGTTATTCACCATCCACTATTGGTTATCAGCCGGAATGAGCGTCTATTGCCCAGGCAATAGGCGCTCATTCCTCCTGTTTCACGCCGAGCTCTTCGTCGAAGAGGATGTTCAATTCAAGAGCGGTCAGCGACATGTCGGTATCGACCTGGGCAAAGAGCGTGGTTTCGCCCGGCGGGAGGATCAGTATGTACGAAGCGTCGCGCGTCTGGAGCATGCCCGAGGCGACGAGCTCGCCCGTTTCGTCATAAAACATCGCGGCCGCGGCGCAGACGATGGTTTGCGGATAGTCGTTGACGGCGACGGCGTCCACGAAGGTATCCTCCTCCTGCTCGTAGACCTGGACGTTGCGGAAGGAAAGATAGCGCTCGAAGTGGTCCGCGCCGGAGATGAAGTTGCCCAGCGCGTCGAACGCGCGCGCGGGGGTCGCCGTCACCCGCGGCGTGGGCGAGAGTGTGGGCGAAGGGGAAGGCGAAGGCGTGGGCGCTGTGCTCGGCGCGGGTACGGTCACGCTCGGATCGACGACGGGCCGCGCCTCGACGCAGCCCAAAAGCGCCGTTGCGAGCAGCGCCGGCGCGAGAAGGAGCAGCAGCTGCTTACTTGCCGATCGCGGCGTCGTTGCTTGAGCTGTGTTCACGGATCAGCCTCTGCTTGAGCTCGTAAAGCCGGTCGGAGAGGTCCACCTTGTATTCGTGCGGGTTCAGGAGGCGCTTGCTCTCCTCCCAGAAGGTCGCCAGCTCGCGCTTGGCGTAGGCCTGTATCTCGCTCATCTCGGGCGGCTCGTAGACCTGCCGGCCTTCGACGAACAAGGGCACGAGCAGCTCGCGCACGGTAAAGTTCGAAAGGACCTTCGTCTTGTATCTCTGCTCCGGATGGTAGATGCGAAGGGGCCTGTTTTCGTCGATCTCCTCGTCCGCGAGGGCGATGAGGTCGGCGAGCGCCATGCCGTTCTTTCTGTCGTACAGGCGCAGCACCTTCTTGTAGCCCGGATTGGTCATCTTGGCCACGTTGTCGGAAAGCTTGATTTTCGGGTGCTCGACGCCGCCGATGAACTCGGCGGAAAGCTTGTACACGCCGCCGAGCGCCGGGCAGTCGAGCGAGGTGATGAGCTTCGTACCCACGCCCCATACGTCGATCTTCGCGCCCTGCGTTTTGAGGTCGCGGATCACGGTTTCGTCGAGATCGCCCGAGGCGAATATCTTCACGCCGGCATGCCCCGCCTCGTCGAGCATCTGCCGCGCCTTCTTGGAAAGATACGCGAGGTCGCCCGAATCGAGCCGTATGCCCACGGGCTTGCAGCCCCTGGCCTTGAGCTCGTCGAACACCTTGATGGCGTTGGGCACGCCGGAGCGCAGCGTGTCGTAGGTATCCACCAAAAGCAGGCACGAAGTCGGAAAGATGTCCGCGTAGGCGCGGAAAGCCTCCAGCTCCGTGGGGAAGCTCATGACCCAGCTGTGCGCGTGCGTCCCCTTGACGCCGACGTGGAACATCTGCCCGGTCAACACGTTGCTCGTCGCGGTGCAGCCGCCGATCATGGCGGCGCGCGCGCCGTAGATGCCCGCATCCGGCCCCTGCGCGCGGCGAAGGCCGAACTCCATCACGTCGTCCCCCGCGGCGGCGTAGACCACGCGGGCGGCCTTGGTGGCGATCAGCGTCTGGTGGTTGACGAGGTTCAAAAGCGCGGTTTCGACGAGCTGCGCCTGCATGATGGGCGCGCGCACGCGGATGAGCGGTTCATACGGGAACACGACCGTGCCCTCGGGCATGCCGTAGACCTCTCCCGTGAAGCGAAGGTTGCGCAGCACATCGAGGAATTCCTCGTCGAAAAGCTTGAGGGAGCGCAGGTATTCGAGGTCGTCTTCCTCAAAGCGCAGGCTGTTGATGTAATCGATGACCGATTCCGTGCCCGCCATAACCGCGTAGGCGCTGTTCTCGCGGTTGCGGAAAAACAGGTCGAACACGGCCTCGTTCTTCGTCATGCCGTGGCGGTAATATCCGTACATCATCGTGAGCTGGTACAGATCGGTCATCATGGTAAGGTTGCGCGCGCCGGTGATATCCCGTTTGTTATTCATTCTTCCTATCGTCCTCGCCGTCGTCCTCGTCGTCTTCTTCTTCGTCCTCGTCGTCTTCTTCGTTGTCTTTGTCGTCGTCTTTATCTTCTTCGTCTTCTTCGTCGTCCTCGTCGTCTTCTTCGTCGTGCATATCTTCCCCGTCGTCATCGTCGTCGTCCTCGTCGTCACCTTCCGCGGCGGCCTCGTCCGGGGCGGGCTCCCCTTCTTCGCCGGAGACTTCGAGTGGGGACGGCCAGACGAGCCTGCCGAGTTTTTTCTCGCGGATTGCGCGCACGATCAGAAACGCCGCGGCCAGCAGGAACATGACGGCGCTCAGAAGCTGCGACACGCGGATGCCGCCGAAGCCTTCCGCGCCCGGCCGGATGAGCCAGAGGCTGTCCGCGCGCAGGCCCTCGACGAACATGCGCTCGAAGGAGTAAAGCAGCGCGTACCATACGAAGGAATCGCCGTCGTGCTTGAAGCGGCGGCGCATGAGCATGATGAAGGCGAAGATCAGCAGGCACCAGAACGATTCGTAGAAGAACGTCGCCAGATGCATATGCCCGCCGTTGGCCGCCGTGACGCAGGCGGTGCACAGCGCGCCGTCGAAATAGTGCGCGCCGTCAAGGGAAACGGAGAACGGGAAGTAGTTGAGTATCGGGAACTTGGCGAGCATATCGGCGGTGATGGGCAGGCCGAACGCCTCCTGGTTGAAGAAGTTGCCCCATCTGCCTATGCCCTGCGCGAGCACGAGGCCGGGCGCGACGCAGTCCGCGAGCGCGAGGAAACGCACCTTCCTTGCGCGCGCAAAGAAAAACAGCGCGATCAGTCCGCCGATCACCGCGCCGTATATGGCGAGGCCGCCTTCCCAGATGTACAGGATGCGGATCGGGTCGGCGAGGTATTCCTGCAGCTCGAAGAGCACGTAGTAGAGCCTCGCGCCGATGACGCCCGCCGGAATGACCACGAGGCAGAGGTCTATGATGATGTCCTTGGGCAGCTTCTTTCGTTTTTCCTCGAACTGCGCGAGTATCACCGCGAGCACGATGCCCGCGGCCATCAGTATGCCGTACCAGTAAATGTCCTTGCCGAATAGCGTGAACGCCACCCTGTCCGGATTCGTCATGAGCGTATCCTCCAAAGCATGAAATATTCCCCATACTGTGCCGCTGACATTATACAACAAAAGGAGCGATCTGGAAAGCCGTGTTAAGGAACGTTGCCGTCGATGTCCACGAGGTTCTCGGCCGCGGCGTTGTCCATCTTTTGAAAATAGTAAGTGTAGATCTCCTCCGCGGCGGAAACGCCCCACGAGCCGGAGTAGCCGTTGGGCACGCAGATGACCACGACCAGCTCCGCCTCCCCTTCGCGCGGGGTGTAGGAGATGAACCAGGAGGTATCCTCGATGTCGATGGAGGAAAGGCCGATCTGCGCCGTGCCGGTCTTGCCGGCGATGCGGTCGAGGTAGCCCGCGTCTATGAACGCCTCGCTGAACTTCTTGAACGCGGTGCCGTGGTCCTCCGCGGACACGACGCCCTTCATGCCCGCCTTGACGGCGTCCCAGAGCGCCTGCCACTCGGCGCTCTCGTCGCCGATGCGGTGCGAGAGCGCGGCGCTGAAGTCCTTTACGAGCGCGCCGTTCGCGTCGATGACCTTATCCACGATGTTCGCGTCGTACACATAACCCTCGTTGGCGATGGCGGAGGCGTAGCGCGCCACCGCGACGGGCGTCACGAGCGTCACGCCCTGGCCGTAGCCCGTGCGGATGGTCAGGGTCGGCTTCCACTGGATCTCGTTGAGCAGGTTCACGATCTCGCTCGTCCACGGCTGCGCCGCGGTGTAGCCCTCGGGGATGCCCAACTCCTCGCTGATGATCCTGCGGATATCGGGGCCTTTGCCGTCGAGGCCGCCGCCGTCCTGCAGCTTCATCAGGCGAAGCGCGCAGGCGCTCACGGCGGCGTCGTCGATTTCCATCCCGCGCAGGCTCACGTATTCGCCGAGCCTTTCGCGCAGGCTCTTGTAAATTAGAAATGGAAGGCTTGTCTTCTGCCCCGTGACGGAAAGCTCGCCCTTCGCGTCGAGCAGGCTGTTGTCGAAGAGTACGTCCTGCCCGCCGCAGATGCCCGTGGCCTCGCCGGTCAGCTCGATGTTGGTGCTCTTGGTGAGGCCGAACCTGCCCGCCCAGTCGTCGAGCAGGTCTATGCCCAGGCGGTGCGCCACCTCGCAGAAATAGAAGTTGCAGCTCTGCGCGACCGCCTGCGTCAGGGTGATGTTGTTGTGCGCCTCGTGGTTGTTATGCTCCCAGCATCTGGGCGCGTTTGTTTTGGTGACGGTGCCGTCCTCGTTGTAGATATAATAATAGCCGTGGTCGCCGCGGTCGCTGACCTTTTCGTCGATGCCGATGACGTTCTCGGCCGCGCCCGCGACGCCCGTGATCATCTTGAATATGGAGCCCGGCGCGAAGCGCGCGGAGATGGCCTTGTTGCGAAGCGGCGTCGTAGCCTTCGCCTCCTCGGTAGGCTCCGCCGACAGGCCCAGGTATTCCTTCTGCTCGGGCGTCAGGCCCTGTATGAACCAGTTGGGATCATAGGTGGGATAGGACGCCATGGCGAGCACCTCGCCCGTCTTCGGATTCATGATGACGATGGCGCCGGTCTTGGCCGTGTCGATGTCCTTGCCGGCATAATCGCCTTCCTCATCCTCATCGATGAGCTTTTGCTCCTCGTCGGCGACCTTGGCGATGAGCGTTTCGAGCGCCTTCTGCGCCACGGCCTGGAACTCCGCGTCGATGGTGAGCACCACGTCGTCTCCGTTGACGGCGGGCGTTTCGGAAAGCCTGCGGATGACCCTGCCGTTCATGTTGATCTCGACCTCCCGCGTGCCCTGATGCGGCTTGGTCGCGCCCGTGAGGTACGCCTCCATGGTCGCCTCCACGCCCGAGACGCCCAGAAAATCGTCGAACGAATAGCCCATCTTGCCCGTCATGTCGATCATGTGCTCGCCGGTTTCGGAATAGACGTATTTGCCCTCGCCGTCCTTGAGGTAATACGGCTCGAGCTCCTGCTCGGTATAGCCCAGGTTGAGCAGCGCGGAAACGCTCGTTTTGCCCGCGGTCTGCTGCATATAGCCCAAAATATGCGCCGCGAGCGTGCCGCGCGGGTAGATGCGCGTGGTGCTCTGGGCGATCTGCACGCCCACGAGCTCGTCGCTGTGCTCCATGATTTCGGACACGACCTCCCCGCCCACGTCGTAGGCGATGGTGATCGGCTCGTAGGCACGGTAGTTGTTGAGGTTGACCTCCTGGCGGATGGAGATGATCTTCTTCGCCTGCTCGAAGGTATATTCCTCGGGGATGTACCAGCTCCGCCTGAGATAATTGTAGGCGTACTGCGCCGTCGGCCACTTGGAGAGATCCCAGCTCGAGGGATCGTCCGGATAATCGATGAAGTTCTGATCCCGTATGGTGAGGTCCATGGCGTCGCAGAAATTCTTGTAGCGCGCCTTGATGGCGGCCTCGCTCTTCACGCGCCAGTCGTAGGCGAGCTGCCCGTCCTCGCCCATAACGATGTAGGATGTGTCTATCGTCGACCCGCCCCGGCTCTCGATGATGTCGATGGCCTTGATGAGCGATTCGGTGTAAACCGCGGAATCGTAGCTCGTGCGGTTGTCCGCGTTGCGCAGGAACTGCACGTTGTAGCACGTTTCGTCATAGGCGAGCACGACGCCGTTGCGGTCGAGTATCCTGCCCCGCTCGCCCTTGACGGCGAGGGTTTTCGTGGAGCGCTGCTCCGCGCTCGCGGCCCACGCGCTGCCCTCGACGATGGTGAGCTGCCCGAGGCGGTAGATAAGCGCGCCCATCAATAGGAGCGTAGCCAGGAAAAGCAGTATGAAGCGGAAAGCCGGCTTTTTCATGACGCACCGCCTGTCTCGGCGCGATCCCGCATGGCGCGCTTCTCTGTGCGGATCTGGCCGGCGTAGAGCCGCTTCATCAGCGCGTGCACGGGTATGGAGAGCGCCACGGTCATGAGCATGCAGGGCAGTATATACGAGCCGAGCACATGAAAGTAAGAGAAATCCGCCCCGGAAAGCCGCGCCGCGAGCGCCATCACATGCTCCTTGAACAGCGCGCCCGCCGCGGCGATCAGCGCGGGGAAAACGAGGTTGTCCGCGTAGTATTTCTGATAAAAAAAGCCTCCCGCCGCGCCGCAGACCATGCAGCCGATGGCCGTGAGCCCCACCATGCGCGCGTAGAGCACATCCGCGACGAGGCCCAGAGCGAGGCCGAGCACGGCGCCCTTCGTGCTGCCCATGAGCAGGCTCATGGCCGCGACGAGCGCGAGCAGCGCGTCCGGCCGGATGCCGCCGAGGTTGACTTTGGGAAAGAATACGGAATCGAGGTAGAGCGCGGCGAGCGCCGCCGCGGCGAGGAAGGCGAGGGAGAATCGCTTCATTTTTTCAATTCTCCCTTCCGGCGGAGCCGACGATCACGACGACCTCCTCGAGATGGCCGAAGTCCACCGCGGGCACGATGATGGCGTTGCGCGTAAGGGAGGGGTTGTCCGCCGTCTGCCGCTCGACCTCGGATACCGTGCCCACGAGTATGCCCTTGGGGAAGATGTCGCTCATGCCGCTGGTGACGACGATATCCCCGGGCACGAGATCGTAGCCCGAGGGCAGATAGTAAAGCTCGATCTTGCGCGCGTCCGTCGCGCTGAACAGACCGTGCGCGATGCCGACGTCGCGCGTGCGCTCGACCATGACGCTGACCTCGCTGGAAACGTCTATGATGGAGGTGACCTTGCTCCACGTCGCGCCGACGTCGGACACGCGCCCCACGAGGCCGGCCGAGCTGATCACGCACATATCCTTTTCGATGCCCTTGTTGCGCCCGGCGTTGATGGTGAACGTTTCGAACCAGACGCCCTGGTTGTTGCCTATGACGCTCGCCGTGACGTATTCGTAATCGCCGAGGGTTTCGACGTAATTCAAAAGCTCCTTGAGCCGCTCGTTCTCCGCCCTGAGGCGCTCGTTTTCCGCCTCCGCCGCCTCGAACCGCGCGAGGCGCACCTTGAGCTGCTCAAGCTCCTTGTCGGCGTCCGTCGTCTTGAACACGCGCTGGAAAAAGGCGATGATGGCGTTGGAAGCCTTGGCCGCGAACGTCTGCACCGGCTGCGCAACGCTGCCCGCCGCGCTCTCAATCCAGGTGACCGAGCGGTCCGCGGAGGTCGCGAACGCCAGCGCGCCCAGCAGCAGCACCGCAGCGAGCATGATCATCAAAGGCTTATTTTTGAAGATCTTCCTCATTGAAAAGACCTTTCACGCCAAGAATAAGAAACGCCGGATTTCCTGCTTATTATAATGGTAAGCGGAAACCGGCGCAAGCCGTGGGGAAAAAACGTCACACTCTGTTAACCCCGCCTTATGCGAGCTGCGCGCCCTCGAGCGCGTCCCGGTCGCCCAACAGGCGCAGCGCGCCGAGCGCCACGCACTCGAGCGGAGACTCCGCCGCGCGCACGGATATGCCCGTTTCATGCGCGAGCAGCCGGTCGAATCCCGGCAGCAGCGCGCCGCCGCCGGTGAGCGTCACGCCCGTGTCGATCAGGTCCGCGGCAAGCTCGGGCGGCGTTTCCGAGAGCACGCGCTTGACGGCGTCGGTGAGCTTCCTGATCACGGGTGAAATGGCGTGGCTGATTTCGCCGGAGTTGATCACGACGCGCGCAGGCAGGCCGTTCTCGAGGCTGCGGCCGCGCACCTGCATGCGCTCCATGCCGCCCGGCAGCGCCATGGCAAGCGTCAGCTTGACCTCCTCCGCCGTGCGCTCGCCAAGAGAAAGGTTGTATTGCCTGGCGACATAGTCCGCGATGGCGGCGTCGATGTGCCTGCCGCCCGTCCTGAGCGAAAAGGAGGAGGCGATGCCGCCCAGCGAGATCACGGCGATGTCCGTCGTGCCGCCGCCGATGTCCGCGACCATGGAGCCGACCGGCTCGAACGCGGGCAGCCCCGCGCCGACGGCCGCCGCGAGCGGCTCGTCGATGAGCATCACATCCCGCGCGCCTACGGCCCTGGCGGCTTCCTCGAGCGCGCGGCGCTCGACGTCCGTGACGCAAAGCGGCAGGCACATGGCGAGCTTTTTGCCCAGAGCGCCGTTTCGCCGGCCGACGGCCAGTTCGAGGAAGCGGCGCAGCATCTCGGCGGTCAGGGTATAGTCGGCGATCACGCCGTCCCGCAGCGGCCAGACGATGTTCACGCCGCCGGGCGTGCGCCCCGCCATGCGCAGCGCCTCCTCGCCGCAGGCGATGACCTCGCGGGCTTCGTCCGCCGTGACGGCGACCGCGCTGGGTTCGCGCAGCACGATGCCGCGCCCCTTGATGGCGATGAGCGTGTTGACCGTGCCGAGGTCTATGGCCACGGCGCGCGAGAGAAACTCAAACGGATTGAAAGACATAAGCACCCCCGAAACATTCGTGTTTACTGGAAAGTGTTGCCTGATTGTTGCTTTGTTATACAATTATGTTATACTTATCCGGAAATGCCCGCAGGGAGGACGAAATGCGGCTGATACTTGCATCCGGCTCCGCCAGGAGGCGCGAGCTCATGGAACTGATGGGATATGATTTCGAGGCCGTCTCGACCGGAGCCGACGAGGACATCGCCCCGTGCGCGCCGGGCGAATATGTGGAAAAGCTCGCGCTCGTCAAAGCGCGCGAGGTGTTCGCGACCAACCCGGACTCATGCGTCGTGGGCTGCGATACCATCGTGTGGCTCGACGGGGAAATCATCGGCAAGCCCCGGGACGGGGAGGACGCGTTTCGCATACTCAGACGGCTCGCGGGGCGCGCGCACGTCGTCTATACGGGCGTGGCGGTTCTCGCGCCCGGGCACGAAAACGTCTTTTTCGATGAAACCAGGGTGACCTTCAACCGGCTCTCCGACGCGGAGCTTCGCGCCTATATCACCACGGGCGAGCCGCTCGACAAGGCGGGCGCGTACGGCATACAGGGCCCCGGCTCCTTCCTCGTAAAGCGCGTCGAGGGCTGCTATTTCACGGTGATGGGCCTGCCCAACCCGCGGCTGTACCAGGCTCTCCGCGGGATCGGGATTTGCCCGCGCTGGATGCGCGGATAAGTTCTAATTTCGGATAGTCCCGTCTAGTTTGCCCGAACGCGTTGACTTCGCGGACAAAAGGAACTATCATCCATTCACAGGCCGCATCACAGCGGCCGGGGTCGAAAGGGTAGCGCGAGGGCTCCGGGGAAATACTCCGGAGCCCTCGCGTGTTCATGGGATTTTAGCGGGAGCGGGTGCGCTACGGATACCCCGCTCCCGCTTTTAATCTTTACACGTCATACTTCTTGAGCAGCGCGTCGAGCGCCTCGCGCAGCAGCGCCGCCTCCCCCACGCCCTCGCGGCCGGAGAGCTTGGTGAGCCGCTTGAGCTGCTCCGCCGTGTAGTGGGTGGTCTTGGGCACCATCTTATCCTCCCGCGGGAAGCAGACCCGGTTTCCGCCCGCGAGCTTGCCGCGGTACATCGCGCCCTCGGCCTTGCGGATGAGCTCCCCCGCCGCCGCCGCGTCGTCCGGCGCGCAGGCGATGCCCATGGTGAAGGTTACGGCCGAGCCGTCCGGCAGTTTTATGGCGCAGCCGCTCCGAATTTTCTCGAGCGCGAGGAACACGTCCTCCTTCTCGGGATTGTCCAAAAAAAGAATGCCGAACTCGTCTCCCCCGTAACGGTAGACCGCGGCGCCCTGCGCCAGGCTGTTTTTGAGAGTAAGTCCGGCTTCGATGAGCACCCTGTCCCCCTCGTCGCTGCCGAAGCCCTCGTTGACCTGCAGAAAACGGTCGAGATCCGCCATCGCGATCACGGCCCCGCCGCTCTCGAGCGCCTTCTCGAGATCCGCTTGAAACCGCTCCCCCAGAGGGAATGCGAGCGCCTCGTTGACCTTGTTGCTCTTCTCGTCCATGCCAAACCCCCTTTCATATATCTTATGTGTATAATATTACCTCATTATATTATCTGTCAAGTATTATTTCATAGATAATATCATCCGCCGCGCGGCGCAAGAGCCCCGGAGAAAACGCTCCGGAGCTCTCGCGCTCTCTATTCAACCGCCCGCGGAACGCAAGCGCCCCTTGCGGCGGGCAGGGGCAAACGCCCGTGTTACTTTCCTTTGACGGCCGCTTCGGCGAAGCTGTTGTCGATGAGCTCCTTAAACTCCACGCGCGCGGCGAGCTCGCCCGAGCCGTCGATGATATCCTGAAGCCGCGCGAAGGCGTCCTCGGTCATGATGGGGTCCTTCATCCACGAGTCGGTCGCGCGGTAGCTCTTGGCGACCATCGCAAGCGTTTCGATCGACGAATCCGGGAAGAACGGCTGCATGGACTTGGCGACTTCCTCGTCGGTCGCGCTCCAGACCCAGACCTGCGCCTTATAGAGCGCGCGCACGAACGCCGAGCAGAACTTCGGGTCTTTCTCGATGGTTTCCGGCCGCACCATGATGACCGTATACGGCACCTCGCCGGACTCAAGCCCTACGTTGGCCACGATGTAGCCCTTGCCCGCCTTCTCGAACTCGGAGGCCGTGGGCTCGAAGAGGGTCACGTAATCCCCCATGCCGCTCTCGAACGCGCCGCCCATGAGCGGGAACTGTATGTTCGTGATGACCTCGATGTTCTCGCCGGAGACCAGCCCGTGCTGCTTGAGCACGTAGGTCAGCGTCATCAAAGGCATGCCTCCGACGCGGCCGCCGATGACGGTTTTGCCCTCGAGCTTCTCCCATTTGAAGTCGGGATCGCTCTCGCGGCCGACGAGATACGAGCCGTCGCGCTTGGTGACCTGCGCGATGATCATCGGGTGGTCCTTTTCGCCCTGGTTGGTCACATAGATTCCGGTTTCCGGCCCCATGAGAGCGATGTCCGCCTCGCCCGCGAACAGCGCGGTCATGCTCTTGTCGCTGCCGCCGCCCGTGACGATCTCGACGTCGAGCCCTTCCTCGGCCATATAGCCGTTGCTGACGGCGACGTAGAGCGGCGCGTAGAACACGGAGCGGGTCACCTCGTTGAGGGTCACTTTGCGAAGCTCCTTCTCACCCTTGTCGCATGCGCACATCAGGCCGAGGGACAGGATCATAAGCGCGCACAACAGTACGCATACAGCCCTTCTCATATAAAACCTCCTCGATATTTCAGGCTGTTTCATAAGTATGCCATGTGCCTGATTTTGGGTACAAAAAAGCCGCCCCGGCAAAAACGCTGCCGGAACGGCTCCGAAAACGCCGATATTTAAGCCTTGCCCGCGTTCTTCTCGCGCAGCGCGAAGATCTGGCGCTTCGCGTAATGGAACAGCGCCACGATGGCGAGCGCCGCCGCGGCGCACAGCACGACCACGCCCGCCTCGCCGAGCCACGGCAAAAACAAGCGCGCGAGTATCAGCGCCACGCCCAGGTTGAAAAGCCCCGCCGCGGATTTGCCGAACCAGTCCGCGTAGACGACGATCTCCTTTTTATACAGTATGACGCCGCCGACGATCATGATGAGCTCCTTGGCGAGCACCACGACGAGCAGCCACAGTGGCAGCCAGTCCCTGAGGTAGAAACACGCGAGCGCCGTGAGCACCATGAGCTTGTCCGCCAGCGGATCGAGCACCTTGCCCACATCCGACACCCAGTTGTTGCGCCGCGCGAGGTATCCGTCAAGAAGGTCGGTCAGAAACGCGACGGTGAACGTCGCAAGGCAAGCCAGGTAATGCGTCTTCGCGAACAGGAAAGCGAACACGCCCACCATGGCGAGCCGTATCGAGGAGAGTATGTTGGGGATGTGGCGCATCGCGGCCTCCGTTATCAAACTGCTGTTATTATACCGCATCGCAATGGATATCTCCAGCGGATTTTGTCAAACGCGGGCGCGGTACTGCCTTTCTTTCATTGACAGGCGCTATGCCGCGATATAAAATAGAAAAGCCAGTTTTATTCGACGGGCGCTTTGACGTTGCCCGCACAAAGGAGAACGATACGATGCTACGCAAGAAGATCACGCTGCGCGCGCTCGCAATGGCGCTTGTCCTCGTGCTGTGCGCCCTCGCCCTCGCGGGCTGCAGCGCGACGAACCCAAACGCCACCGTGCTGCTCGTCGGGGATATCAAGGTCGGCATGACCAAGTACTACAGCCTCTACAACTCCTACAAGAGCATGTACTCGAGCTACGGAATCTACGACATTTCGACGGCCAAGCAGTTCCAGGCCTTCCAGGATCTCGTGTTCAACTACCTTGTGGAGAGCTATCTCCCCCTGTATTGGGCCAAACAGAACGGCGTGACGCTCACGGCCGAGGAGGAAGCGCAGGTCCAGGCGGACTTCGAGAAGGAGCTCAACGGGTATCTCGACGGGTATAAGGCGGATGTCGAGGAATCCGTCACCGACGAGGAAGCCATACGCAAGGAAGAGCTGCGCCTGTTCAAGAAGGATCTGCGCGGCGGCGGCTGGACCTATAAAGAGTATACGGATCTCATGCTCGAAAACATCCGCGGCAGCGCCATCGCCAAGAAATTCATGGAGGGCATCTATGCCGAGCGCGTCAGCGTCACCGACGACGACGTGAAGGCCCACTACGACGAGCTGCTCGCCGAGCAGCGGGAAACCTACGCCGAAACCCCGGAGCAGTATTACACGGATTACCTCGCCTACAAGGACAGCGGCGCGCAGCAGCCGCTCGTCGCGCCCGAGGGTTACCGCTTCGTCAAGCACATACTCGTCAAGTCCGCCGAGAAGGACGAAACCAAGGACGTCGACGCCATCGTGGCCGAGATACAGGCCAAAATAGAAGCGGGCGAGGATTTCAACGAGCTCATGAAGGAATATACCGAGGACGTCGACGCCAACGGCGACCCCAACTATCCCGACGGCTACCTCATCAGCGCGGCCACGGTGGATAAGTACGACGACGCCTTCGCCGTCGCGGCCATGGCGCTCAAGAGCGTGGGCGACGTCAGCGTGCCCGTGGAATCCACTTACGGCTACCACATCATACTCTACGCCGGCGACGTGAGCACCGAGCCCCTCGTTTACGACGACGTTAAGGAAGCCATGAAGGAAACCATGATCAACGAGGCCAAGGCCGCCGTCTACAACGAACTGCTGGAGCAGTGGGAGGCCGACACCAAGATCGTCAAGTATTACAACCGCGTGAGCGCCGTGCGATAAGCGATTCACAACGGCATAACAGGAGCCGCCCGAACCGGGCGGCTCCGTTGCTATGAATTGCGTTTAATCCCTGTGGTCTCCCCAGTTCTCCTTGACCTCTCTGTGCCTGTGCCTGTCTTCCTCCCGCTCCCGATTGAAAAGGAACTTGATGCTCCAGATCCCCGCGAGCCCTACGAGGGTATAGAGAATGCGCGAAATCGTGTTGCTCATGCCGCCGAATATGCCTGCGATGAGATCGTATTGGAATATCCCTACGAGCCCCCAGTTGAGCGCGCCGATGATGACCAGAATCAATGCAACGGTATCCATAAGCTATCTCCTTTGTTTTGTTGAGCCTAGGATACTTCCGCGCGCGGTTTTCTATGCAGGCGATCTCATTTTTTCTTTTCCGGAAAGAGCTCGACTGTAAATTTATGGAATGATACGGGCTCCATGAAATCCTCCCGCGAGAACGAGGTCCTGCGAAAAACAGCGAGGTCGTTCCAGTGTTTTTTGAGCAATACGGGGCGCGCGAGATCGAATGCGCGGCAGAGCTCGCCCACGATCGCGCTCCATTCCTCAAGCGTGCGCGGGCGCGCATTCGGGAATTCCATGACCGTTTCGGATATGATCCTGTTTTCGTCGCGCGTGGCGGCCCAGATTTTCATGATGTTTCCCCCGTGATTTAAGAAATGGGGCGGCCGGAGGCCGCCCCGCGGCTTCTCAAAAAAGTGGCTTCGCCGCTTTTTTGAGAACAGCAGAAAGTACCTGCGCCTACGGCATGGCCGGTACTTCCTGAAAGGAAAGCCTTGCGCCGCAAGGTTTTTCGACAGTCTGCGGGGCGGCCGGAGGCCGCCCCGCAGAGAAAACGCTTTGCTTATTCTTCCTCTTCCTCTTCCTTCTTGGCGGAGTCGATGATCTTCTTCGCCTCGAGCGCGGGCACGTCCTCGTAGCGGACGAACTCGCTGGTGAAGGAGCCGCGCGCCTGCGTCATGGAGCGCAGGTCGGTCGCGTACTTGAACATTTCGGAAAGCGGCGCTTCCGCGACGACCACGGTGCCTTCATCGCCGGGGTTCATGCCGAGCATGCGGCCGCGGCGGCGGTTGAGGTCGCCGATGACGTCGCCCACATAGTCGCTGGGCACGTGGATCTCGTATCTGTAGATCGGCTCGATGAGCGCGGGATTCGCGTGGGCGCAGGCCTCCTTGTACGCGAGGCGCGCCGCGGACTTGAAGGCGACTTCCTTCGAGTCGACCGGGTGGTACTTGCCGAAGAACAGCGTCGCCTTGACGCCCGTCATCGGGTAGCCCGCGAGCACGCCGCGGCGCATGGCTTCGCGCGTGCCCTTCTCGACCGCGGGGATGAACTCCCTGGGCACCACGCCGCCGACGATGGCGTTGACGAACTCGAACTCCTCGCCGCCTTCGAGCGGCTCGAAGCGCATGTTGACCACGCCGAACTGGCCGCTGCCTCCGGTTTGCTTCTTATGCTTGCCTTCGGCCTCCGCCGTGCCGCGGATGGTCTCGCGATACGGTATGCGCGGGTCGGTGAGCTGGGCCTCCACGCCGGTCTTGTTGCGGAGCTTGCTGCACACGACGTCGAGGTGCACCTCGCCCAGGCCCCAGAGCAGCACGTCGCCGGTTTCGCCGTTCTTCTCGAGGGCGATGGTCGGATCCTCGTCAAGCAGCTTGTTGAGGCCCGCGAAAACCTTGTCCTCCTCGCCCTGTTTCTTGGCGGACACCGCGAGCGCGATGGCGGGTTTGGGGAACTCTATGGGCGCGAAGCGGACGGGGTTCGCCGCGTCGCAGAGCGTGTCGCCCGTGGCGGTGAACTGGAGCTTGGAGAGCGCGCCGATGTCGCCCGCGACGAGCTTGTCGACCGCGACGGCCTTCTTGCCGCGCATGATGTAGACGGTGCCGGGCTTCTCGCTCTTCTCGGCGTTGCTGTTATAGGGGACGGTCGCCGCGTCCAGCGCGCCCGAGTAAACCTTGACGATCGAATACTTGCCGAACTGGTCGACGACGGTCTTGATGACCTGGGCGGCGAACCTGCCGTCCCGCTTCACTTCAACTGCCTCGCCGGTCTTGACGCTCACGGCCTTAGGAGCCTTGCATTCGGAAGCGGCCGGCAGGTAGTGCACGAGGTTGTCGGTCAGCGCGGCGACGCCGATGTTGGGCATGGCGGCGCAGCAGCACACCGGGGTGACGGTGCCTTCCTTCACGCCCTTGCCGAGGCCCTTGAGCATGTCCTCCCGGGAGAGCTCGCCCTCCTCGAAGAATTTCTCCATCAGCTCCTCGTCCGACTCGGCCGCGGCCTCGGTGAGGGCTTCGTAATATTTCTTGGCGAGCGCGTCGAGGGAAGCCGGCATGGGGATCTCCTTCTCGCCCTTGCCGTCGAACTTCCTGGCCGTCATGCTCGCGAGATCCACGTAGCCGACGAACGCGCCGCCCTCCATGATGGGGAGCTGTATGGGCACCACGGAGGGGCCGAACTTGGCGTTGATCTCCTCCATGACCTTGGTGAAGTTGGCGTTCTCGCGGTCCATCTGGTTAATGACCATCATGCGCGGCTTGTTCGCCTTTTTGCACATGTCCATGGCCTTTTCCGTGCCCACGACAAGACCGGAAACCGCGCCCACGACGATGAGGGCGGAGTCCGCGAGCAGCATCGCAGCGGTGACTTCCCCGTAAAAATCGAAGAAGCCCGGCGCGTCGATCAGGTTGATCTTCACGTCCTTCCACTCGAGGGGAGCGAGCGCGGCGTTGATCGAGATCGAACGCTTGACCTCCTCCGGATCGAAGTCGGTCGTGGTCGTGCCGCTGTCCACGCGGCCGAGGCGCTCGGTCAGCCCCGCGTTGAAGAGCATCGCCTCGGTGAGCGTGGTCTTGCCCTCCCCGCCGTGGCCGAAAACGCCGATGTTGCGTATGTTTGCTGCGGTGTAGTCTTTCATCGTGTTGTCCTTCCCCTTTAATGGTATCTCTGTCAATTTGGCGCAAGCCAATGAAAGCGCTCTTGCGCTAACTATATTATTCTATCAGCCGCCGCCTTTCTTGTAAACTGTTTTAGCGGCCGTTTCGCTTTATTTTACCCGCATTTGCTGTATCCGCACGCGCGGCAGATCGTGCAGCCGCCCTCGTGCTCCATGTCCGCGCCGCACTCGGGGCAGGGCTGGCCCGGCGCCTTTTCGGGCGCGTCGAAGCTTTCGTCCTGCGCGGGCTCCTCCCCGGCGATGGGAATTTCGAGCCTTTCGCCGTTTTTCTTCGCGTCCTCCTCAGCCTTGATCTTGGCGACCTTCTCGAGCACGCGGCCTATGGCGTCCGGGCAGGAGAGCACCTTGATGTTGCCGTTGAGCGCCCTCTGGCGCAGCGTCGAGTGGCAGCGGATGCCCTTCAACTGTTCGATGATGGCGTTCGCGTCGAGGCCGGAACGCAGCGCGGTCGAGATGAGCCTGCTCGTCGCCTCGCTCTGGCTCGGGCAGCCGCCTGCGCGGCCGAGGTTGGCGAACACCTCGCAGATGCCCTCGTCGTCGTAGTTGACCGTGACGTAGAGGTTGCCGCAGCCGATGACGATTTTCTCCGTGATGCCGCGCGTGACCTCCGGACGCGGGCGCGGCGCGATCCTGTGCTTCGCGGCGGCCGTCTCGGGCGCGGCCTTCGCCTCGGGCGCGGCCTTCGCTTCGGGCGCGGGCGCGGCTTTGCTGTCCCCGACGTAGAGCACCTGGTCCTCGCGGCTGCCGTCCCGGTAGATGGTGACGCCCTTGCAGCCGAGCTTGTAGGCGAGCGTGAACACCTCGGCGACCTCCCCGCGCGCGGCGTCGTGGCGGAAGTTGACGGTTTTTGAGACGGCGTTGTCCGTAAACCTCTGGAAGGCGCTCTGCATGCGAATGTGGTATTTGGGCGAGATGTCGTGGGCGGTGACGAACACGCGGCGCACGTGCTCGGGCACCTCGCCGATGCCCGCGAGCGTGCCTTCCCTGGCGATGCGGCGCATGAGCGCGTCCGAATAGAAGCCCTCCCGCCTGGCGACCTCGGCGAAATACGGATCGACCTGGGGCAGCTCGTCGTTGTCCATGACGTTTCTCACGAACGAGAGCGCAAAGAGCGGCTCCACGCCGCTGGACGCGCCGCAGATGATCGAGATGGTCCCCGTGGGCGCGATGGTCGTGCAGGTGGCGTTGCGATAGAGCCTGCCGCCTTTGGCAAGGCTGCTCTTTTCGTAGAGCGGGAACGGCCCGCGCGCTTTGGCGAGCTCGATGGAAGCCTCATGCGCGCGCCCGTTGATGAAGCGCATGACGGCGGACGCGGTTTCGATGCCCTCCTCGGAATTATACGGTATGCCGAGCCGGTAGAGCATGTCCGCGAAGCCCATCACGCCCAGACCGATCTTCCTCGTGGCGAGCGTCCTTTCGGCGATGATGTCGAGCGGATATCTGTTGACCTCGATGACGTTGTCGAGGAAGTGCACGGCGCCGTCCACGGTTTTGCCCAGCAAATCATAGTTGATCTCGTATGCTTCGCCGCGTTTTTTGAGCATGCGCGCGAGGTTGATCGAGCCGAGGTTACAGCTCTCATAGGGCAGAAGCGGCTGCTCTCCGCAGGGGTTCGTGGATTCGATCTCGCCGCAGGCTTCGCCGACGACGTTGTCGCGGTTCATGCGGTCGAGGAATATGATGCCGGGCTCGCCGTTCTTCCAGGCCATGTCGACGATGAGCTCGAACACCTCGCGCGCGTTCTCCGTGCCCGCGACTTTTTTTGTGCGCGGGTCGACGAGCTCGTAGGTCTCGCCGCGCTCGGCTGCATCCATAAACTTCTCGGTCAGCCCCACGCTGATGTTGAAGTTGGTGATCTCGCTCGAGTCGCTCTTGCAGATGATGAAAGCTTTGATGTCGGGATGGTCCACGCGAAGGATACCCATGTTCGCGCCGCGCCGCGTGCCGCCCTGCTTGACGGCTTCCGTCGCCGCGTTGAACACCTTCATGAAGCTGATGGGCCCGCTCGCGACGCCGCCGGTCGACCTGACCGTAGCCCCCGCCGGGCGAAGCCGCGAAAACGAAAAACCCGTGCCGCCGCCGCTCTTGTGGATGAGCGCCGCGTTCTTGACGGCGTCGAAGATCTCCTCCATAGAGTCGCCCACGGGCAGTACGAAGCAGGCGCTGAGCTGGCCCAGGGGCTTGCCCGCGTTCATGAGCGTGGGCGAGTTGGGCATGAACAGCAGCTTGTCCATCATGGCGTAGAACTCGCGCGCACTCGCGGCGGCGTCGGCTTCGGGATCGTACGCGAGATCGGCCGCGGCGACGGCGTCCGCCACGCGGCGGAACATCCCCTCCGGCGTTTCGACCACATTCGAATTCTCGTCCCTCGTCAGATACCGGCGCTCGAGCACGGTCAGCGCGTTTTTTGATAATTCCGCCATGGATGCGTCCCTCCACAATATATAAGATATAATTTTATCATACTCCACTAAATATAGGGTGCCTTGTCATTCTATCACCGCCATGAATGCCTGTAAAGGGGATACTCTGACTAATTTTACCAGGAATTTTTTCCATGCGAAAGGCCGGAAAGGAGGGCGCTTTTTCCTCCTTCCCGGCCGGAAAGCCGAAACGGGAATCCGTTCAGCCCGCGATGAGCAGTTCCGCGATCTGCACCGTGTTGGTCGCGGCGCCCTTCCTCAACTGGTCGCCGCTGCACCAGAGCGCGAGGCCGTTGGGGTTCGCGAGGTCGCGGCGGATGCGCCCGACGTAGACGAGGTCCTGATCCGAGGCGGGCAGGGGCATGGGATAGACGTAATTGGCCGGATCGTCCGCGAGCGCGCAGCCCGGCGCGTTCGCGATGGCCTCGCGCGCCTCGGAGGGGCTCACGGGATTTTCGGTGACGACCGTCATCGAGATCGAATGCGAGCGCAGCACGGGCACGCGAACGCAGGTGCAGTTGACCAGAAGCTCCGGCAGATGCGCGATCTTCCTGCTCTCGCGCTGCATCTTCATTTCCTCGCTCGTATAGCCCTCCCCCTCGAAGCAGCCGATCTGAGGGATGATGTTCTGTATGATCTGGTAGCGGAACACTTCGGGCTTGATCTCGCAGCCGAACGCCGCGGCGCGCGTCTGCGCCTCGAGTTCGGTGACGCCCGGCGCCCCCGCGCCGGAAACCGCCTGATACGTGCTGGCGTACATGGCCCGGATCGGGGAGATGCGGTTGACGGCGCTGACGGCGACGAGCGCGATGGTCGTCGAGCAGTTGGGGCTCGCGATGACGCCCTGATGGGAGAAGGCGTCCTCCGGATTGATCTCGGGCACCACGAGGGGCACGCCGTCGCTCAGGCGAAACGCGCTCGAATTGTCGATGAACACAGCGCCGGACGCGGCGATTGCTGGCGCGAAGCGTAGCGCGAGCGGCGCCTGCACCGCGCCGAGCACGATGTCGAGGCCGTCGAACGCGTCCGCGTCCGCCTCGCGCACCTCGATTTGCGCACCGCGAAAGCCAAGCTTCGCGCCCGCGCTCTTCGCGCTCGCGAGCAGGCGGATTTCGCCGACGGGAAAATTCCTCTCCTCGAGGCAGCGCAGCATCTGCCTGCCCACCGCGCCCGTCGCGCCCAGGATCGCCAGGTTATAACTCTTCATAAAACCTCCGTAAACCTTACATATAAAATGAAGGCGGCAAGCGTTTTGCGCCTGCCGCCTTTTATACAGCGTATAACCGTATCAGACGAATGCCGGACCCAACCCGCTCGAGTACGCGAAAGAGCCGCACATCAGCATCGTGCGGCCGGTACCCGTAGTAGTCAGGCCGAATCCCTTCATCGCGTTCCTCTGGTCGGATATATTTCTCGCTATGTTACAGGATTACGGTCCGTTTGTCAAGCTCGTTCTTCGACGGATTCCCCTTGTATTTGAGATATGTCGCCATGCCTCCGCGGATATGGCGTTCCTCGCGGTTGCGCGCGAGTATCGCGCGCACCTGCTTGGCGAGCGCCGGGTCGAGGTTCTTGAGCCTCGTTTGCATGTCGTGGTGCACGGTGGATTTGCTGATGCCGAACTCACGCGCCGCGCTGCGCACGGTCGCCCCGTGCTCAACGATGTACTCCGCGACGTTCAATACGCGCTCCTCGATATACGCATACATAAAGATACCCCCGAACAAGCTTTGTTCATGCTTATGAGGGTATGCGCGCAATCATTCATGGGTTGGCCGCGATATTTGCGTAGGGGCGGCGCGGGAATCCGGACGGCCGCGCGGGGCCGCCCCCGCCTCCAATCCGCGCGCGAGCGCGGTGACGCAGTAGACCCCGCTTGCCCCCGCCGCGCGCAGCGCCGCGGCGCAGGCGCAGACGGTCGCGCCCGTCGTGCGCACGTCGTCCACGAGAAGGACGCGCTTCCCCGCCGCCGCGGGCGAAGCAAGAAACGCGCCCGCCACGTTTCGCGTGCGCAGGGCCGCGTCGAGCGCGGTCTGAGAGCCCGTGTCGCGGGCGCGGACGAGGAGTTCTTCTTCCACGGGAAGCCCGAGCCGCTTCGCGAGGGCATATGCGATGAGCGCGCTCTGGTTGTAGCCGCGCGCCCTGAGCTTGTTTTTATGGAGCGGAACGGGTGTGAGCGCGTCGACGCGCCAATCTGCCGGAACCTCGATGAGAGAAGCGAAAAACGGCGCGAGATAACGCGCGTCGCCGTACTTCATGCGATGGACGGCCCCGGCGGTGGCGGCGTCGAAGCGCGCGCCCGCGGCAAAGCCGTCGAGCGCCGCCGGACAGGGCTCTTCCGGAGGCGGCGAGAGCCGCCCCGCGCAGTCCGCGCACAGGCAGCGCGCGTCCGTGAGGGCCTCGCGGCCGCAGAGCATGCAGGTCACGCGGCTCGGGAACACCCATTCGATCAGACTCACGGCTGCGTCCCGCCGAGCTCCGCGAAGCCCTCGAGGAAGAAGCGCAGCGCGCTGTACCGCGTGCGGACCTTGGCGTTGTCCACCATGTCGTAAACGCTGCGGCTGCGGCCTACGATGTAGACCTGCTCGCGCGCGCGGGTGACTGCGGTGTAGAGCAGGTTCCTTGTCAAAAGCTGCGGCGGGCCGCCCGCGAGGGGCATGAGCACCACGGGAAACTCGCTGCCCTGGCTCTTATGTATGGTCACTGCGTAGGCGAGGGCGAGCTCGTCGAGCATGGTGAAATCGTAGACCGCCTCGCGCTCGTCGTCGAAAAGGATCATCATCTCCTGATCCTCCGGTTCGATCCTGATCACCGTGCCGAGGTCGCCGTTGAATACGCCCAGGCCCTCCTCCACGACGCCGCCGCAGGCGCGCTTCCATTGGGTCTTGTAGTTGTTCTTGGTCTGCATGACCTTGTCGCCCTCGCGGAAGATCGCCTCGCCGTATTTGTGCTCGCGCTTTTTAAGCGCGGGCGGATTGAGCGCCTGCTGGAGCCGCGCGTTGAGCATGGCGACGCCGAGCGCGCCCTTCTTCATGGGCGAAAGCACCTGCACATCCTTGGCGGGGTCGCGCGTGACGAGCTTATTGGTCGCGCCGGAGCACAGCGCGATGACGCGGCGTATGATCTCCTCCGCGTTGCCCGATTCCTCGAAGCGGAAATCCGGGCAGTCCGCAAAAAGCTCGGGCAGCCTGCCGCGGTTGATGCGGTGCGCGTTCTCGACGATCATGCCGCGCTCGGCCTGGCGGTAGATATCCGTCAGGCGGATCACGGGGACGACGCCGCTCTCGATGATGTCCCGGAGCACGTTGCCGGGGCCGACCGAGGGGAGCTGGTCCGCGTCCCCCACCATCACAAGGCGCGCGCCCCGCGGCGTCGCGCGCAAGAGCGCGCGCATGAGCGTCACATCCACCATACTCATCTCATCCACGATGATGACATCCGCGCATACGGGATCGTCCTCATTTTTGACGAAGCTCTCGTTGTCGAAGCCGTATCCGAGCATCCTGTGTATCGTGCGGGCCTCGGCGCCCGTCGCCTCGGCCATGCGCTTGGCCGCGCGCCCCGTGGGCGCGCAAAGCTCGTAATCGAGCCCCGCTTCCTCCACGAGCCGTATGACGAAGCGCAATATCGTGGTCTTGCCCGTGCCGGGGCCGCCCGTGATGACCATCGCGCCGCTTGTGAGCGCCGTGAGGACGGCCTCGTGCTGCTGCGGCGCGAGCTCGATTTCAAGTTCCTTTTCAAGAAGCCGGATGCGTTCCTCGAGGCCGAGCAGGGCGGGCGCTTGCGCGCTGGCGATGAGCGCGCTCAAACGCCTCGCGCATTCCCCCTCCGCGCGGAACATATAAGGGAGAAAGACGCACTCCTCGCCGCCGACGGGCTTTACGACCACGTCGCCCGCGAGCGCGAGCTCGTCGAGCAGATCCTCGGCGGGCTTGACATCCACCTTGAGCAGGTCGCACGCGACCTCGGTGAGCTTTTCCTTGGGAAGCAGCGTATGGCCTTCCTGCCGCGCCCACTGGAGCGTGTATTTCAGGCCCGCCTTGATGCGAAACGGCGAATCGTGCTCGATGCCCGCGTTGGCCGCGAGCTTGTCCGCCGTGATGAAGCCAATGCCCTCGATATCGTCTATGAGGCGATAGGGGTTCTCGCGAAGTCTGGCGAGGCAGAGGTTGCCGTACGCGCGGTACAGCTTGAGCCCCTGGCTGACCGTGATGCCGTAATCCTGCAGGGCGAGCATGATATCCCGAAGGTCCTTGTGCTGCGCGAAGGATGCGGCGATGCGCGCTGCGCGCTTCTTCCCGATGCCCGACACCTCCCGAAGGCGCTCAGGCTCGTGTTCCAGGACGCTGATCGTATCCATGCCGAAGGCCGCCACGATCTGGCGCGCGGTGATCTCGCCCACGCCCGAGATGAGGCCGCTGCCGAGGTAGTTGATGAGCGCCGTCACATTCGCGGGCGCGAGCGTGTGGTAGGAGCGCGCCTTCAGTTGCCTGCCGTAGGCCGGGTGCTCGGTCCAGGTCCCGGCGATCTCGATGCGCTCGCCTATGCTCGCCAGCGGAAGCTCCCCCACCGCCGTGAAGGCGTGCTCCGCGTCGTCGACAAGCTCGAGCACGGAGTAGCCGTTCTCGGCGTTGCGGTAGATGATGTTCCGGACGGTGCCGCGTATTTCTTCCACAGGGCCTCCAATTTATGCGTGATATTATTCTACCATTCCGCGGCTTGTTTGGCAAAGTATCAATGCAGCGCGCATATATATAGGCACAAACAAGCATCGGAGGGACGAATTGTGCCTATCGTGGTGATAACAAAGAAAACGCTGCTGATCGCCCTTGCCGTGATCCTCGTCATCATCGCGGGCGTCGCAATCGCCATCGCCGTGTGGGACGCACCCGCGCGGGCTTCCTCGAACGAAGCCGCCGTGGAGGAATACGAAATGGAGGTGCTCGCGGGCAAGAAGCGGGAGCTGCCCGTGTACAGCGTGCAGACCGAGGAGAAGAAGATCGCCATCACCATAGACGCCGCGTGGGAGGACGACAAGACCTCGTTCATACTCGACACGCTCGACGAGTACGGCGCGAAAGCAACGTTCTTCCTGTGCGGCTTCTGGGTCGAGAAGTACCCGGATATGGTCAAGGAGATATTCGACCGCGGGCACGAGATCGGCAACCACTCGGGCACGCACCCGCACATGACAAAGCTCTCCGCCGCGCAGATGAAGAAGGACGTCGAGGCGTGCGAGGCGCTCATCGAAAAGATCACGGGCACGCGCTGCACGCTCTTCCGCGCGCCGTTCGGCGAATACAACGACGCGGTGATACTCGCCATGCGCGAGGCGGGCTACGAGGTCATACAATGGGATCTCGACACCGTAGACTGGCGGCAGGAGCGCAGCGCCCAGACGATACTCGACTCCGTCGTGCCCAAGCTCCATCCAGGCTGCATCGTGCTCTGCCACAACAACGGCTACGTCATAGAGCAGTATCTGCCCGCGCTTCTCAAGGCGGCCCAGGACGGGGGCTACGAATTCGTGAGCGTAAGCGAGCTGCTGCTCGACGGGGAAACCTACATCGACGTGAACGGCGTGCAAAAACCGGCGAAGTAAGCGCGAAAGCGAGACGGGGCTGCCGCGGAAACGGGATTCCGGGGCAGCCCTTTTCTATGCCGCTGCGCGGGCAAATGCCGTCCGCTTCAGCCCTTTTTCACCTTGAGCATGCGTATGGCGTTGAGTATCGCGAGCATGGCCACGCCCACATCCGCGAACACGGCCGCCCACATGGACGAGTAACCCAGCGCGACGAGCAGCAGCACGGCGCCCTTGACCGAGAGCGCGAGGGCGATGTTCTCTTTCACGATGCGAAGCGTTTTGCGCGATATGCACATGGCCTCGGCAAGCTTCGAGGGTTCGTCCGTCATGATGACCACGTCGGCCGCCTCTATGGCGGCGTCCGAGCCGAGGCCGCCCATGGCGATGCCGATGTCGGCCCGGGCGAGCACGGGCGCGTCGTTGATGCCGTCGCCCACGAAGGCGAGCTTGCCGCCCGGCGACTTGAGCAGGAGCAGTTCCTCGGTCTTTTCCACTTTGTCCGCGGGCAGCAGCTCCGCGTAAACGCGGTCTATGCCCAACTGCGCCGCGACGCTTTCCCCGATCTCTTTCGTGTCGCCCGTGAGCATGACGGTCTGCCTGACCCCCGCCGCGCGAAGCTCGGAGACGGCCTTTTGCGCGTCCGGCTTGATTTCGTCCGCGATGAGGATGTATCCGGCGTACGTTCCGTCCGCGGCGACGTACACGACGGTGCCGGCGTCCTCCGCCTCCCGGAACGGGATGCCGAGCCGCCGCATGAGCTTCGCGTTGCCCGCGGCGACGCGTCTGCCGCCGACCATCGCCGTCACGCCGTGGCCGGGGATCTCCTCCACATCCGAAACGCGCGCGGGATCGATCTCCCCGCCGTACGCCCGCCGGAGCGAAAGCGAGACCGGATGGTTCGAATAGCTCTCCGCATGCGCGGCGAGCTCGAGAAGCTCCGCTTCGGATATGCCCTCGGGTCGGACGCGCTGCACGTTGAACACGCCCTTTGTCAGCGTGCCGGTCTTATCGAACACGAATATCTCCGCGCGGGAGAGCGCCTCGAGATGATTGCCGCCCTTGACGAGTATGCCGCTTCGCGACGCGCCGCCGATGCCCCCGAAGAAGCTCAGCGGGATGGAGATCACGAGCGCGCACGGGCAGGACACGACGAGGAAGGAAAGCGCGCGGTAGATCCACTCGCGGCTC
>MWBW01000010.1 GCA_002069725.1 Firmicutes bacterium ADurb.Bin248
CCCGCCGGACCATATAAACATTCCTTTCGAAGGCTCCGCCCCCCGAGTTCCCGCCAAAGGGACGATCCCTTTGGAACCCCAATTTGGAAATGTTCCGTTCCGCTCTGCCCCCCATAAAGCGGGGCGGCTCCTTCAATCGGGAGCCGCCCCGTATCCATTCAAGGTATTCACGATGCGGTATTGTTTATTTGTCGGAATCTTTTTCCTCGGAAAAAGATTCTTCGCGCGGCAGCAGCGCCACGCCCGCGAGGCGGGTCTCGTCGTCCACGCGCATGAGGCGCACGCCCTGAGTGTTCCTTGAGATGATGCTGATCTGCTCGACCGGCACGCGGATCACGGTGCCGTCGTCGCGGATCATCAGAACGTCCTCGTCGCCGCGGCAGATCTTCATGCAGGCGAGAGGCCCCGTCTTCTCGGTGATGGCCATGGCGATGACGCCCTTGCCGCCGCGCCCCTGCACGGGATACTGCTCCTCCGGCGTGCGCTTGCCCATGCCGCCCTCGGTGATGGACAATACCGTCGCGCCCGTCTCGATGCGGTTCACGTCCACGACCTCGTCGTCCCCGTCGAGCAAAATGCTGCGTACGCCCGTGGCGGTGCGGCCCATGGCGCGCACGTCGTCCTCATGGAAGCGGATGCACTTGCCGTTCTTCGTGCCCACGAGGAACTCGTCGTTTCCGCGCGAGAGCATGACGCCGATGAGCTCGTCCCCCTCGCGAAGGCCCAGCGCGATGATGCCGGTCTTTCGCATGTTGTCGAAGTCGCTCATGGGCGTTTTCTTGATGACGCCCAGGCGCGTCGCGAGCACGAGGTATTCTCCCTCCTCCTCGCGGCTCACGGGGAACATGGCCGTGATCTTCTCCCCGCCCGCGAGCTGGAGGAGGTTCACGATGGCCATGCCCTTGGCGGTGCGCCCGGCTTCGGGCAGGTTGTAGCACTTGATCTTGAACGCGCGGCCCGTATTTGTGAAGAACATGATGTTGTTGTGCGTGCTCGTCACGAACAGGTGCTCGACGAAATCCTCCTCGCGCGTCGCCTGGCCGATGACGCCCTTGCCGCCGCGGTTCTGTGCCTTGTAGGTGTCGGGAGAAACGCGCTTGACGTACCCGAGGTGGGTCATGGTGACGGCCATGTCCTCCTCCTGGATGATGTCGTCGAGGTCGATGTCGTCGCTGGCGGGCTCTATGGCGGTGCGGCGCTCGTCCGCGAACTTGCGGCGGATCTCCAATATTTCCCCGCGGATGACGGCAAGCAGCTTGCTCTCGTCGGCGAGCACGCTCTCGTAGTAATCGACGATCTTTTTGAGCTCGTCCCGCTCCGCGAGGATTTTCTCGCGCTCGAGGCCGGTCAGGCGCGCGAGGCGCATGTCGAGTATCGCCTGCGCCTGCTTCTCAGAGAGGCCGAAGCGCGCGCACAGAGCGGCCTTCGCGGCCGGCACGCTCTCGGAGCGCTTGATGATGTCCACGACCTCGTCTATGTTGTCGAGCGCGATCAGAAGCCCTTCGAGTATGTGCAGGCGCTCCCTGGCGCGGTCGAGGTCGTACTGCGTCCTTCTCGTGACGACCTGCTGCTGGAAGCGCAGGTAGTGATGGAGCATTTCGCGCAGGTTCAGCACCTTGGGTTCGCCGTCCACGAGGCAGAGCATGATCACGCCGAAGGTATCCTGCATCTGCGTGTGCTTGTAAAGCTGGTTTAATATGACGTTGGCGTTGACGTCGCGCTTGAGTTCGACGACGATGCGCATGCCGTGGCGGTCCGTCTCGTCGCGCAGCGCAGATATGCCCTCGATGCGGCGGTCGTGCACGAGTTCGGCGATCTTCTCGACCAGACGCGCCTTGTTGACCTGATACGGGATCTCCGTGACCACGATGCGGCTCCTGCCGCCGCCCATCTCCTCGATTTCAGCTTTCGCGCGGACGATCACCTTGCCGCGCCCCGTGCGGTAGGCCTGGCGTATGCCCGCGTTGCCCATGATGATGCCTGCCGTGGGGAAATCCGGGCCGGGAATGTATGCCATGAGTTCCTCGACCGTGACGTCGCGGTTGTCGATCATGGCGACGTATGCGTCTATGACTTCGCCCAGGTTGTGCGGCGGTATGTTCGTCGCCATGCCCACGGCGATGCCGCCCGAGCCGTTGACCAGAAGGTTCGGATAGCGGCTCGGCAGCACGGTCGGCTGCATGAGCGTTTCGTCGAAGTTGGGGTAGAAATCGACGGTGTTTTTGCCGATGTCGGCCATCATCTCGTCGGAGAGCTTCGAGAGCCGCGCCTCGGTGTAACGCATGGCCGCGGCACTGTCGCCGTCGACTGAGCCGAAGTTGCCCTGCCCCTCGACGAGCATATAGCGCGTGTTGAAGTCCTGCGCGAGGCGCACCATGGCGTCGTAGACCGAGCTGTCGCCGTGCGGGTGGTATTTGCCCAGCACGTCGCCCACGATACGCGCGCTCTTGTGGAAGGGCTTGTCTGCGGTGAAGCCCTGCTCGTCCATCGAGTAGAGTATGCGCCGGTGCACGGGCTTGAGCCCGTCGCGCACGTCGGGCAGCGCCCGGTCCACGATGACCGCCATGGCGTAGGAAATGAAGCTGCGCTTCATTTCCGCTTCGATGTCAAGGGGGAGAATACGGGGACTTAATTTTTCGTCCATTTCATTACCTCTGTCAAACGTCCAAATCCGTCACGAGCTTCGCGTTCTGCTCGATGAACTCGCGGCGGGGGTCGACCTTGTCGCCCATGAGCACGGTGAAGATTTCGTCCGCGCGCATGGCGTCCTCGAGGTTGACGCGCAGCATGATGCGCCGCTCCGGGTCCATGGTGGTCTCCCAGAGCTGCTCGGGGTTCATCTCGCCCAGGCCCTTGTAGCGGTTGATGAGCGGCTTTGGCTCGCGGCCGATCTTCTCGAGTATGGAGTTGAGCTCCTCGTCCGAGTAGGCGTACCACAGGCTGCCCGAGCGCGAAACGCGATACAGCGGCGGCTGCGCGATGTAGACGTAGCCCTGCTCGATCAGGGGCCGCATGTGGCGGAAGAAGAACGTCAGCATCAATATGCGTATGTGGCTGCCGTCGACGTCCGCGTCGGTCATGCACACGATCTTGTGGTAGCGCAGCTTGCTTACGTCGAACTCGTCGTCTATGCCCGCGCCGAAGGCCGTGATCATGGCCTTGATCTCGTTGTTGGCGAGTATGCGGTCCATGCGCGCCTTCTCGACGTTGAGTATCTTGCCGCGAAGCGGCAGTATCGCCTGGATCGCCGGGTTCCTGCCCTGCTTGGCGCTGCCGCCCGCGCTGTCCCCCTCGACGAGGAAGATTTCGCACTTGGCCGGGTCCGTCTCGGAGCAGTCCGCGAGCTTGCCGGGAAGCGCGGTCGAGTCGAGCGCGGTCTTTCGCCGGGTAAGCTCCCGCGCCTTCCTGGCGGCGTCGCGCGCGCGCGCGGCCGTGATGCACTTGTCGACGATGAGCCGCGCGACGGGCGGATGCTCCTCGAGATAGATCGAGAGGCCGTCGCTCACGGCGGAGTCGACCATGGAGCGGATGTAGGCGTTGCCGAGCTTCGTTTTGGTCTGCCCCTCGAACTGCGGCTCCTCGAGCTTGACGCTCACGATGGCGGACAATCCCTCGCGGATGTCCTCGCCCTTTAAAGCCTCGTCGGTTTCCTTGAGGTATTTGTATTTTTTCGCGTAATCGTTGACGGCGCGCGTCAGGGCGCTCCGGAAGCCCACCAGATGGCTTCCGCCCTCGGCGGTGTTGATGTTGTTGGCGAAGGTGAACACGTTCTCGTTGTAGTCGTCGTTGTACTGGATGGCGACTTCGAGCGTGGCGTGCTCGCCGCGCTCGGCGCAGTCCCGCGTGGAGCAAATGAATATGGGTTCGTCGTGCAGCACGGTCTTTTTGCGGTTGAGGTGCTTGACGAAACTCACGATGCCGCCCTCGTAGTGGAAGCTTTTGACGGCGGGGCTTTCCCCCTCGGGGACGCGCTCGTCCGTCACCGTGATGCGAAGGCCCGCGTTGAGGAAGGCGAGCTCGCGCATGCGGTCGGCGAGCGTTTCGAAATGATAGTCGACCTCGTCGAAGATATCGGGGTTCGCCATGTAGGATATGGTGGTGCCGCTCTCCTCGCCCTCGTATGCGCCCACGACCTTCACGGGATAAAGCGGGTCGCCGTTGACGTAATCCTGCGCGTAGACCTTGTTGTCGCGCCGCACCTCCACGTGCAGGCGCGACGCGAGCGCGTTGACGACGCTCAGGCCCACGCCGTGCAGGCCGCCCGACACCTTGTAGCCCGTGCCGCCGAATTTGCCGCCCGCGTGCAGCACCGTGAGGGCCACCTCGAGCGCGGATTTGTGCATCTTCTCATGCATGTCCACGGGGATGCCGCGTCCGTTGTCGGCAACGGTTACGGAATTGTCGTTGTGGATGGTGATTTCGATGTGGTCGCAATAGCCGCCCATGGCTTCGTCTATGGCGTTGTCCACAAGCTCCTTGACGAGGTGGTGGAGGCCCTTCACATCCGTGGAGCCGATGTACATGCCCGGGCGGCGCTTGACGGCCTCCAGGCCCTCCAGGACCTGTATTTGAGAGGCGTCGTAGTCGGTGTGGTTGCTCATGTTCTTTCCAAACTCCCTTTATACGGCCGTCAATGTGCCGTTTTTGCACAAAAAGGCCGGTATATTGCTCATATCCATGCCCGCGCGTTTGAGCCCCTCGAGGCTCACGCAGGTCAAAAAGCTCTGGCAGTCGTGCATGGCCTCGAACAGCGCCCTCTGGCGGAGCTCGTCCAGCTCGCTGAGCACGTCGTCGAGCAGCAGCACGGGCGGCTCCCCGCGGTCCTCGCGCAAAAGCTCCAGCTCCGAAAGCTTCACGGAGAGCGCGGCGGTCCTCTGCTGCCCCTGCGAGCCGAAGGTGCGCACGCTGCCGCCCGAAAGCGATACGGCCACGTCGTCCCTGTGCGGGCCGGAGTTCGTGTAGCCGCGGCGGATGTCCTCCGCAACGCCGCCGTAGAGCGCGTCCGCGAACGCTTCCTCAAGCCCGCCGCCGTTCGGCTTCACGTTGGGGTCGTAGGCGAGCGCCAGGCTCTCGCGGCCGCCGGAAATTTCCCGGTGCAGGCGCGCGGCGATGGCTGCGAGCTTCCCAATGAACTCCGCGCGCCTTTGCATGATGTCCGCGCCCAGCGTGATGAGCTGCTCGTCCCAGACGTAGAGCTCGCGCCGCAGCGCCTCCCCCGTCCTCTCCTTGACGGCCTCGGGCCGGAGCAGGGCGTTTCGCTCGCGCAGCGCCTTGTTGTAGCGCTGCAGCGCGAAATAATAGGCCGGGCGGAACTGGCTCAGTTCCATGTCGAGGAAGCGACGCCGTTCGGCCGGGCCGCCCTTGACGAGCTCGAGGTCCTCAGGCGAGAACATCACAACGTTGAGCACGCCCATAAGCTCGCCGCTTCGCTCGCACGCGGCCTTGTCGATGAAGAGCTGCTTGCGCTCCCCGTCCCGCAGCTTGACCTCGACGGAGCGGCTGCCCGCGCGCGTCATGACGTCGAGCCCGACGTACGCGCCGCTCATGCCGGAGGAAATCAGCTCGGCGTCGCGCGGCGTCCTGTGGGAGCGGCCGAAGGCGCATAAAAAAACCGCTTCGACAGCGTTGGTCTTGCCCTGCGCGTTCTCTCCGAAGATGACGTTGAGGCCGCCTCCGGGCGCGAGCCGGAGCGATTCGTAGTTGCGGAAATAATTCAATTTCAGCCGCTCAACCTGCATTCCGCGCCCTTTCTTCCAAGCTTATTTTACCACGAAAACACGTGCTTAACAAGCTTTTGTTTATTATTATAAGAAGAAAGGGCATAAAAAACGCGTTTTGCGGTGCTTTGCGCGTCCGCGCGGTTGACATTTTCGCGAAGCGAGGAAATAATAGGGCTATGAAAAGCTTTCCGTTGAGCCAGAACCTGATGCGCCTCGCCCGTGCCTTTCGCGAAGCGGGCCATACGCTCTACGCCGTGGGCGGCATGGTGCGAAACCCGCTGCTCGGCCTGCCCGTGAGCGACGCGGACGTCTGCTCCGCCATGCGCCCGGACGGGGTCAAAGCTCTGTGCGAAAAAGAGGGCTTCGGCTGCTTCCCCAAGGGCGCGGCCTTCGGCACGCTCGACCTCGTCGCGGGCTGCGGCGCGGCGCGCGAGAAGTTCGAGTACGCGTGCTTTCGGAGCGAATCCTACGGCCGCGGCGGCGCGCACAGGCCGGAAAGGATCGCCTACTCCGACTCGCTCGAGCAGGACGCCTTCCGCCGCGACTTCACAATCAACGCAATCTACCTCGACATACTCGAAAGCCGCGTCGTAGACCCGACGGGCGGTATGGCCGACCTTCAAAGGAAACGTGTCCGCGCGACATCGCCCGACCCCGGCCTCATCATGGGGGACGACGCCCTGCGTATCCTTCGCATGGCGCGCTTCGCGGCGCAGCTCGGCTTTACCATCGACCCCGCGACGATGGACGCCGCGCGCGCGCACGCCCGGGGCCTGCTGGATATTTCCCCCGAGCGGATCTGGGAGGAACTGACGAAGCTCCTGCTCGCGGACGCGCGCTACGGCGCGGGGCGGGAAAGCCTTCTGTACGGCCTCGAGGCGCTTCAGGCCTGCGGCGCGTATGAAACCATGCTGCCCGAGCTCGCGGCCTGCGCGGGCGTCGCGCAGAAGGCGCAGTACCACGCCTACGACGTGCTCGGCCACAGCCTGCGCGCAACGGCGGTCGCGCCCCCGGCGCTTTCGATCCGCCTCGCGATGCTGCTGCACGACGTGGGCAAGCCCGTTTCCCTCGCCCAAAGCGGCAGTATGCACGGACACGAGCTTTCCGGCGCGGAACTGGCGGACGCGGCGCTCCGCCGCCTGCGCTGCCCCAACGCGCTCCGGCGCGAGGTCATGACGCTCGTGCGCTGGCATATGTACGACCTCAAGGGCGAGGCGCGCGAATGCAAGGTGAGGCGCCGCTTCGTCGAGCTTGGCCGAGACATCGCGCACAAACTCTGCGACGTGCGCGAGGCGGACGTACACGGCAGCGGCCTGTGGGAAGGCCCCGTGCCCACGGCCGAGCGCTGGCGGGACATCCTCTCCCAAATGGAGCGCGAGGGCGCGCCGTTCACCGAGGGCGAGCTCGCCTGCACGGGCGACGACATCGCCGCGTGGCTTTCCATCAGGCCCGGCGCGCGCATCGGGGAAATCAAGCGGGCGCTTCTGATGCACTGCGCCTGCAAACCCGGGGACAACACCGGGGAAAAGCTGCGCGCGCTCGCGCGCGACATGCAAAGGGGAAGCGCATGCGACAATTGACGGACGGTACGAAAAAAACACGCGCGCCTTCTTGCGACATGCAAAGGGGAAATTCCGTATGAGCGACACCATCTTCGCCCCCGCGACGCCTCTGGGCGGCGCCATCGCGGTATTGCGCATATCCGGGCCGGGCGCGCGCGCGGCGCTGGAAACCGTCTTTTTGTCGAAAGGCGCGCTCATTGCCCGGGAAATGAGGTTCGGCAGGCTCGTCGAGGGCGCGCAAGTCCTCGACGAATGCATGGCCTGCTTCTTCGCAGCGCCCGCGAGCTACACGGGCGAGGACATGGCGGAAGTTTACATCCACGGCTCCCAGGCGGTGGCGCGGCGCGCGCTGGCGCTGTTCTCCTCCCTTGGGCTTCGCCCCGCGGAGCCGGGCGAGTTCACCAGGCGCGCGTTCCTCAACGGAAAGATGTCCCTCTCGCGCGCGGAGGCCGTGATGGACCTCATCAACGCGAGCACGGAGCGCGGCGCGAAAAGCGCCGTCGAACAGCTCGAGGGCAGCGTCGGCCGCATAGCCGGAGAGCTTGAGGAGGAGCTCCTCGACCTGCTCGCGGGCGCGGACGCGGCGCTCGATTATCCCGACGAGCTCGAGGAGGACACGCTTACGCTTATACCCGAGCGCGCGAGGGAGATCATGCTGCGGCTCGACGCGCTCATATCCGCGGGCGCGAAGGGAAGGCTTCTGCGCGAGGGGGCGGTCGTGGCGATACTCGGCATGCCCAACGCGGGCAAATCCTCGCTGTTCAACGCGCTCGTCGGGCACGCGCGCGCCATCGTGACGAGACTTCCCGGCACCACGCGCGACACGCTCGAGGAAACGGTTTCCATAGACGGCGTGCCCGTGCGCCTCGTGGATACGGCGGGGCTGCGCGAGGCGGCGGACGAGGCGGAGCAACTCGGCGTCGCACGCGCGCGGGCCGCGGCGGAGCGGGCGGACGCGCTCGTGCTCGCCTTCGACGCGGCCGGGGAGTTGGACGTCGAGGAAACGGATTTGCTCGAGGCGACGGCGGGCCGTCCCCGCGTGGCGGCGCTGTGCAAGGGCGATTTGCCCCAGGTCCTCCGGCCGGACGCGCTCGCGCCGTACGCAATAGAAACCGTAACCGTCAGTTCCGTCACGGGCGAAGGGCTCGGCGCGCTCCGCCGCGCGCTCGCCGCGCGCCTTTTGCCCGAGGGGGAAAGCGCGCTCGTCACGAACGCCCGCCACATAGACGCGCTGATGCGCGCGCGCGACGCCCTCGCGGCCATAGACCCGCGGGACGGCGCGGACTGCGCCGCCGTGCTGCTGCAAAGCGCCCTCTCGGCCCTTGGCGCCATCAGCGGGCGGGACGTGACCGAGGACGTCATCGAGCGCATCTTCGAGAAGTTCTGCGTGGGGAAGTAATAATTGACAATTGACAATTGACAATGGACAATTGACAATCAAAAACGCCGCCTGCGGGCGGGGACGAGAGCAATTGACAATTGACAATGGACAATTGTCAATCAAAAACGCCGCCTGCGGACGGGGACGAGAGCAATTGACAATGGACAATTGACAATCAAAAACGCCGCCACGGGCGCGATTTTTCTGTTTTCTTCATAAGCGTTGGGGATTCTGTGGAAGATGACCAAACGGAAGCCGCCGGGAACCGTCCCCACCCTTTCAAAAGGAAAATCCGCGGGCGGATGTCCTTCCCCGCCGAAGCTAAAAAAACGGCCTTCGCCTGTTAAAGCGAAGACCGTTTGACTTATGCCCGATTGCCAATTTTCAATTATCCAACCGCCTTGAGCAGCATGTACATCCTTTGGTAGCTGTCGCCCGAGCTGTCCGCGCAGGTTACGATGACCATGACCTTGTCGTTCGAAGTCATGGAGCCGAGCGTCGCGCCCTTGTAGGAGGAGTTGCAGTAACCCATCATGTAGTTGATCCACTCCTGCAGCGCGGCGCCGGTGCGGTAGGACTGCATGGCCGCCATAAGCTGGATGTTCTTGCGCGTGGTGGAGGAGCTGACGGTCGAGCTGGAGGCCTCGAAGAAGCCTACGAGCTGCCAGCGGGAAGAGCCGTTGTAGTTGATGTTGAACACGCTCGTCTTCGCGCCGGAGCAATCCTTGCCGCAGTATTCGCACTTGGCCTTGCCCAGCCACGCGTTCTGCACGTGGTGGAGCTGGTGCATGCCCGTGCCGGACTTGCGCATGTTGTGGCCGTAGATGACCGCGATGGGGTTGGTGAGGTAGCTCAGCGCGTAGAAGTAGTTGTAGCTCGAGGAGTACGCGTTGTAATAGAAGTTGCCCTTCTTGTCTATGGCGTTGCAGTAGATGGCCTGGCTGATGTTGGTGCCGTCCACCTGCATGTAGCCCCACTGGTCCGCCGAGGAACCCGTATAACTGGCATAGGAAAGCGTGCCGCCGGTCGTGCCGCTCGTGGCCCCGCCGGAAGTGCCGCCGGTGGTGCCGCCCGGCGCGCTTGAGATCTTGACGTACGGCCCGTAGATCCAGCCGGTGTAGGTCTTATAGTTGACCTTCCAGTATTTGCCGCCCGAGGTGTTGTCGAGTATGACCACGCTCGCGCCCTTGGGTATGGTGTTGCAGCCGGAAACCTTCGCGGACGAGGTGTCCGAGCCTATGCGGAAGTTGCACGTCGCGGTCGTCACGCCGTAGACGGTCGTGTTCGACGCGGTGCCGCCCGAGGTCGAGCCCGAGGTGGAGCCCGAGGAGCTTCCGCCGCCGAGGCTACCCGTGGTGCCGCCCGAGGTCGAGCCGGAAGTCGGGCCGCCGGAAGTGCCGCTTGGGGTGCCGCCGCTGAGCGAACCGCTCGTGGTACCGCCGGAAGCGCCGCCCGAAGTCGAACCCGAGGTCGAGCCCGAGCCGGAAGCGTTGAGCTTGACGTACGCGCCGTAGATCCAGCCGGTGTAGGTCTTATAGGCGACCTTCCAGTATTCGCCGCCGGTGGTGTTGTCCAGGACGGTCACGCTCGCGCCCTTGGGGATGGATTTGCATTCCGCAACCTGGGCGTAGGACTGGCCCGGTCCCGTGCGGAAGTTGCATTTCGTCGTGGTGACGCCGGTGACCGTTTCGGCAAGCGTCGCCGCCGGCAGGAGCGTGAGCAGCACGGCCAGCGCGAGCGCGGCTGCAAGCATGCGGTGTGTTTTGTTCATGTACGTATCCTTTCCTTTCGTGGGTGAGCTTTTCAGGTCATGCCTGATCGTTTGGGTTTCCTGCGTCCGCGGCGCCCTCGTCCGCGCCGGTTTTGCGCGTGAATTCACCCTGCGCTTCCTCCTCCTCGTCAAAGACGAACGCCGCGCGCAGGGGATCGCCCTTGCTGGCCCCGCGGCGTTCCTGATCCTGCCGCTTGCGCGCTTCCTCCATGGCCTTGCGGTCGGTAAGCACGGCGTTGACCACGATCAGCGCGAGAAGCGCCACGAGGCCGACCGCCCAGAGCACGGTGTTGATGACGCCGTATTCTTCGAGCGTCAGCGCGAGGTAGGTCGTGCCCGAGAGGTACTCGAAGGCGCTGTTGGCGAGGATGACGAGCGCTGCGAACGCGCAGATGAGCCGCATCAAAAGCCGGTAGGTCTCGGGTTTGCACTTGGGGAACTGGTTGTCGATGAGCTTGCCTTTTCCGCGTATGGCGCCCGCGAGCAGGTACACCGCGATGACCACCTTGAAAAGCACCATCACGAGGCCCGGGTTACCGGTTGCGGCCGCCGGCTCGGACGACGTTGCCGCGTCGTCCATCAGGAGCGTTGCGAATCTCAGGTATTCCATAGAACATCTCCATTTCCAAGTAATTGATATGATACCATTCCGAAGGCGCGATTAAACCCCCGAAACATAAAGTTCAAACAATGTTAACCGATACGGCGCGCCGAAGCCCGCGGAGCTTGTCAGGGGGCCGCGCCCCCGGATCAAAGCCTTTTGAGCTTCGCGCCGTCCTTGCCATCCTCCACGGCGAAGCCGAGCGCCTTTAATTCGTCTCGTATCGCGTCGGCGGCGGCCCAGTCCTTCGCGGCGCGGGCGGCTTTTCGCCGCTCGAGAAGCGCGAGCGCCTCCCTGGGGAACGCCTCGTCGGACTTGTGCTGCAAAAGCCCCATCACATGGCAGGCGTCCTTCATGAACGCGTCCGCCGCTTCGAGCGCCCCTCTCCCGCGCGGCGCGCTGACAAAGCTGTTCACGGCGCGCGTGAAGTCGAACAGAACCCCCAGCGCGTCGGCTGTGTTGAGGTCGTCGTCCATGGCCTCCTCCCAGCGCGCGCGGAATTCGGGCACCGAGGCGAGGAAGGCCGCGTCCTCGGGCGCTGGCGCATCGGCGGGCTTTGCCAGGGCGTCGTCGAGCCGCTCGCGCGCGGTGCGGATGCGCGAAAGCGCGGCGTCCGCCTGCTCGACGAGCTCGCGCGAGAAGTTGACGGGGTTTCGGTACTGTGCGCCCAGAAGGAACAGACGAACGGCCTCGAGGTCGAATTCCTTTGCGATGTCGCGCACGAGCAGGAAGTTGCCCAAAGATTTGCTCATCTTCTCGTTGTTGATGTTGATGTAGCCGTTGTGCATCCAGTAGCGCGCGAAGGGCTTGCCCGTCGCGGCCTCGCTCTGGGCGATCTCGTTCTCGTGGTGCGGAAAAACGAGATCCTGCCCGCCCGCGTGGATGTCGAAGGTTTCGCCCAGAATGTGCATGCTCATGGCCGAGCACTCGATGTGCCAGCCCGGGCGTCCCTTGCCCCAGGGGGAATCCCAGCTCGGCTCGCCGGGTTTTGCGCCCTTCCACACGGCGAAGTCGAGCGGATCGCGCTTGTGCTCGGTCGGGTCGATGCGCGCGCCGCTCTCGAGATCGTCGATCGACTGGCCGGAGAGCTTGCCGTATTCGGGATAGCTGCGCACGGAGAAGTATACGTCCCCGTTGTCCGCGGCGTAGGCGTGACCGCGCGCGACGAGGGTCTGCACGAGCGAGATGATCTCGTCCACATGCTCGGTTGCGCGGGGGTTGGCCGTCGCCCGCTCGATGGAGAGCGCGTCCGCGTCGGCATAGTATTCCTTGATGTAGCGCTCGGCGATGCCGGACACGGTCGTGCCCTCGGCGTTTGCGCGGCTGATGAGCTTGTCGTCGATGTCGGTGAAGTTCTGCGCGAAGACGACCCGGTAGCCCTTGTATTCGAGATAGCGGCGCAGCGTGTCGAACACGACGAAGGGGCGCGCGTTGCCGATGTGGAAGAAGTTGTACACGGTCGGCCCGCACACGTACATGCGGATCACGCCGGGAGTGAGGGGCACGAGCTCCTCTTTTTTTCTTGTCATGGTGTTGTAGACTTGCATATAACCCTTTCCTAACGCCCCTTGAGGGCTTTATATCTGCTTGCGGCGGCCACGGCGGCGGTCATGGTGAGCTTTTCCCTGGCGTCGACCTGGAGATCGACGCAGAGGTTCCTCACCTCCTGCCGGTCGAACGGCTCATCCTGCGTTTCCAGGAGCTCGCACACGATGTCTATGAAATCCGCGATGCGCGGATATTTCATCTCGATCGCCAGCGGGAAAGTCCCCGGCGAGCCCGGCTCCCTCGATGTCGCGGCGAGCAGCACGTTCTGCGGCAGCCCGCCGCGGCTACAGGCGCAAAGGAGCACCTTGGAGGCGTAGCCGTCCGCATCCACGCCGTCGAGCAGCAGCAAAAAGCGCAGCGGCTGGCGGCGGAGCCTTTCGATGAGGCCGAACACGTCGGTATGCCCGGGGTCGTCCACGACGGCGACGCGAAGCTCGGGCAGATCCTCCGCGAGGTTGAGCGCGAGCGCGGTCTTTCCGCAGCCCTCGGGGCCGTAGATCAGCGCGTGGGAGGCGGTCTCCCCGCGCATGAAGGCGATGACGCTTTCGGTGAGCCTGAGCCTCTGCGCGTCGCAGTACGACACGGGGCAGACCCACGGCGTGCTCTGTGCGGGCGCGAGAGAATCGCCCTTGGCGAAGAACACGCGCGTTTTAAGGAAATCCCCGCTGCCGTAGGCCGCGAACAAATTCCACAGGTCGTCGCACGCGCCGCGCCAGTCGGGCGACTTGAGCAGCCTCAGGTACACTTCCTCGAGCGCCTCGTCCGCGGCCCATTCGCCGGGGAAGGACTGCTCGCCGTAATGCCAGGGAAGCCATTCCTGCTCGGGGGGGAGCGCGACGAAAACGGGATGCCCGGAGTTCCCCTTCTGCTCCTGCTGGACGGCGCGCGGCGCGGAGCCGCTCCAGAGCGCGGTGGACATGGCGGAGATGTCGTCCTTGGGGTAGCGCGAGCGAAGCTGCAATTCCCGGTGCCGCTCCTGCGCCATGCGCACGAGGTCCGTGCTCGCGAGCGTCGCAAGCTCGCCCAGCGCCGCGAGGTCCGCCTTCATGGCGAGCTGCTCGGGCGCCTCGAGGCGGCCCGAGGCCGCCATGCGCGCGAAGGCGTGCTCCCGCTCCAACACGAGCGAGAGGAGATAATCCATGAACAGGTCGCCGCTGACCCTGCGCGCGCCGCAGCCGAGCAGCGCGCGGGAGAGGTCGTGGTAGACGCGGTATGCGCCCGGCGTATCGCCGAGGCTCAGCGCCAGGGCGAATTCGCGCAATATGTCCAGAGGCCCCCCGGGTTCGTCCCGGAGCACCGTAAGCCTTGATGTGAGCGCCGCGATCCGCTCGGCCCCCTTGGCCGGGTCGCACTCCCTGAAATCGCGCATCCGTGGCCTCCCAAGTCCTGCCGCCGCTTTTTCCAGCGGATTCTATCATACTAATATAGCATAAAAGGGAACGAAGTGGTATAATTATTTCCGCTTTTATCAACCGGGGACGCGCCTCCCCACCGAAAGGCAAACATGAAGAAAAAGATCCTTTTCACCGGCGGAGGCACCGCCGGGCACGTCATGCCGAACCTCGCGCTCTTCCCGCAGCTTCTTGCCGAGGGGTGCGAGCTGCACTACGTCGGCACGAAGGACGGCATCGAGCGCGAACTGATCGAGGGGCGCGCGGGCATAACCTACCACGCCATCCGCTCGGGAAAGCTGCGCCGCTATTTCGACTGGAAGAACTTCACCGATCCCTTCCGCGTCGTCGCGGGCGTCGCCGAGGCGGGCGCCGTCATGCGCAAGGTCAGGCCCGACGTCGTGTTCAGCAAGGGCGGCTTCGTGAGCGTGCCCGTCGTGCTCGCGGCCAGATCGCACGGCGTGCCCGTCGTGACGCACGAGTCGGACTATACGCCCGGCCTCGCCAACAGGATCAACGCCAGGTTCGCGGCCAAGGTCTGCGTCACCTTCGAGGATACGCTCGTTTACGCGGGCAACAAGGGCGTGCATACGGGCACGCCCATACGGCCTGAACTGTATCTCGGCAAGCGCGCCAAAGGGCTCGGCTTCCTCGGATTTTCCGGGGAGAAGCCCGTGCTGCTCGTCATGGGCGGCAGCCTCGGCGCCGCGGCCGTCAACGACGCGGTGCGCGGCGCGCTCGGCGCGCTCACGCAAAGCTTCGACGTCGCGCACCTGTGCGGAAAAGATAAGCTTGACGCGAAGCTGCTGTGCGAAAGCTGCTACCGCCAGTTCGAGTTCGTCGGCCCCGAATTGCCCGACGTGTTCGCCGCGACGGACGTCATCGTTTCCCGCGCGGGCGCGAACGCGGTGTTCGAGTTCCTCGCGCTTGCGAAGCCCGCGCTGCTGATCCCGCTGCCGCTTTCGGCGAGCCGGGGCGACCAGATACTCAACGCGGGCTACTTCGCGCGAAAAGGCTATTCCATGGTGCTCGAGCAGGAGAAGCTGACGCCGCAAACGCTGCCCGACGCCGTCAACGACCTGTACGACCGCCGCCTCTCGTTCGTCGCGACCATGAGCGGCGAGGCGCTCGCAGACGGCACGGACGAGGTGCTCTCGGTCCTCCGCTGCGCGCTCTACGAGAGCAGGCGCAAGAAGCGCGCCTCAGGCAAGCACGGCGATCTTGCCGAGTGAAGCCTCCCGCACGAACCCCACGCGCCGCGCGAGCGGCGCTTTTTCTTTGAGCGCGGCCTCAAAAGCATCCGCGTCGGCGGGGTCCATCGCGACGAGCAGCCCGCCGGAGGTCTGCGGATCGAAGAGAAGGTCGGCAAACGCCTGCTCCAACCCTTCGGCTTCCACATATGCTTCGGCGAACGCGCGGTTGCGGACCATCCCGCCGGGCAGGAGCCCTTGGCGGGCGAGCTCCAGCGCGCCGGGCAGCAGCGGGATCGCGGAAGCGGAAAACTCCAGCGCGGCGCCCGAAGCCTCGGCCATCTCGAGCGCATGGCCCATGAGCGAGAAGCCCGTCACGTCCGTGCAGGCGTGCGCGCGGAAATCCGCCATAACCTCGGCGGCGTATTTGTTGAGGCGCGTCATGCTCTCAACGGCGGCTTTGAGCGATTCCTCCGGGCAGCGCCCGGCCTTGGCGGCGGTCGTGACGACGCCGCAGCCGAGGGGCTTTGTGAGGAACAGCACGTCCCCGGCCTTCGCGCCCGCATTCGTGAGGATTCTGTCCGGATGCACGAAGCCCGTGACGCACATGCCGTATTTTGGCTCCTCGTCGAATATGCTGTGGCCGCCCGTGATGAGCGCGCCCGCCTCTCGCGCCGCGTCGAAGCCGCCGCGCAGGATTTCCTTGACGACCTCGCCCGGCATGTCCTCGGGGATGGCAAGTATGTTCTGCGCGAGTTTCGGCGTGCCGCCCATGGCGTAGACGTCCGAGAGCGCGTTGGCCGCGGCGATGCGTCCGTAGGTATACGGGTCGTCCGCGATGGGCGGGAAGAAGTCGAGCGTCTGCACGAGCGCGAGCGTATCCGTCACGCGGTAGACAGAGGCGTCGTCCGCGTGGTCGAACCCCACGAGCAGGTTCGGATCGGCCTCGGGCGGAAAATCGCCCAAAAGCTTCGCGAGCGTGCCCGCGCCGACCTTCGCGCCGCAGCCCGCGCAGTTGGCGAGCTTGGTCAGTTTGACTTCGGTTTCCATCGATCTATTTCCCTCCGTTCGTGAAATGCAAGATCGCCTCGAGCGCCGCGCCGCCCAGACTGCGCGCCTTGTCGGACACGGTGAAGCAGGCCTCCCTGTTGCCGCGCGGGTCGACGTCCCCGCTTTTCATGCCCGCCCGGACGCGGACGCCGTCGGGCAGCAAACCCCTGAGCACGCCCGAAAGCGCGGCTTTTACCGGCGCGCCGCCGACGAGCGCGACGGTTTCCCCGGCCTCGACCGCGTTGCCGATCTTTTTTATCCCCTTGAATACGCCGTTTGCGGGCGCGCGCAGCACCCGCGCCGCGCCCTGCCCGGCGATCTCCCCCGGCGTGCCGGTATCCGGTAAAGGCGAACCCTCATAGTATACCCGCCCGAGGTCGTGCCCGCGCATGGTTTCAATTGCGGCATGGCAGTCGAGCCCCGCCGTGAAGCCGGGGCCGAGGGCGATCACGACCGGCGCGTCTGAAATCCTTGTCCCCGTGTTGCGCTTGGCGAGTATGGCGTCGATGAGCGCGTGCGGGAGAAGCTGTTCGCGGCATTTCGCCTGTGGGTCGACGAGCACGGCGATATTCCCGCCCTGCGTGATCGCAAGCGCATCCGAAGCGTCCCGCGCGAGGCGCGCCGTCACGCCCTCGACCGTCGCCTGCCCGTGGCGCACGGCCTCGCTGAAGGCGACCGTCCTTCGTATGGCCGTAGGCGCGGCGATGTCGGTCATCGCGACGCAAAAGCCCGCGCGCAAAAGCCGTATGGCGACGCCCGTGGCGAGGTCGCCCGCCCCGCGGATCAATACCAGCATGTCATTCCCTCCAAATTGCTTTTATGGCGCGCGGTTCGAGAAGCGCCGCGGCGAGCACCGCGCCCGTCGCGTAAGCCGCGGCGAAGCGCTCCGCCAGGGCGAGCGTTTTTCCATCGTCGACCTGATTGACGACCACCGTGCCGCCCGGAAGATACGCCTGCACCGCCCGCGCCGCGAGTTCCGGCGTGACGGCCGCGTCCGGGCCGACGCCGAGCTTCGCGGCGTAAATCTCCGGCCTGTGCGCGGCCATCGAAATCGTTTTGCCGAAGCCGGACGCGCCCACGACGAAAATAACGCGCGCGCCGCCGGGTATGACGGGTTCGTGCGCCGCGTGCGCCTTGAGCGGCAGGCGCCGCGCGCCGTCCGCTTCGACGAGCACGTAGTCCGCGAGCCCTGCGAGCTCCCGAAACGGAACCGCGGGCGCGGACAGCTTGCCTTCCTGCGCAAACGATCCCGCGCAGACGAGCGGATTTTCCGCGAGCGCGGCCGCGATTTCCCCCGCGCCGCCCGTGACGAGCGGGATGCCCTCCGGCGGCCGTATGCGCGTGCTCGTCGCCACGACGACGCGCGCGCTTTTCGAAAGCTCCCGCGCGAGGCGCAGCATCAGCGTCGTCTTGCCGCCGGAGCCGACGAGGGCCGTCACGCCCGGCGCGATTTCGAGCGCGCGGGCGACGTTCGTGCGATTGAAAAAGAGGATACTTCTCATAGCGTTATTCCAGCATGAGTATAACACATGCGCGGGTCGTGTCAACCGCGCGGCGGTGTGTTATAATGAAAAAAAGGGAGGCGCATTATGGAGGAAAAGCTCAGATATTCGCTGTGCGTCCGGCTGTTCCGGGGGGAGAAGTGCTTCGGCCCCGGCATCGCGGAATTGCTTCGCCGCGTGGACGGCGCGCGCAGCCTGCGCGCCGCGGCGGCGGAAATGGGCATGGCCTACTCGAAGGCGTGGCGCATCATCAAGGAGTGCGAGGACGCGCTCGGTATGCGCCTGCTGCACTCGACCACGGGCGGGCACGGCGGCGGCGGCGCGGAACTGACCCCCGGGGGGCGGGACATGCTCGAAAAGTACGAAGCCTTTGCCGGCGGGATCGACGCCGAAGCCGGGAGGCTTATGGGGGAAATCTTTGGCGATTGACGGAGACCAACGGAAATCCATCGCTTTGAACCGCGGATCTTTTTTATGACCGGATGACAGGACATCGTATTTTGAGACATGGCTCTGCGCGCCATGTTATTGTAAACTATTCCCTGAAAGGAGGCGCCCGTGAACTGGATACAATGCCTGTCGAACGCCGTTCATTATATCGAAGAGCACCTGACCGACGATATCGGCATAGACGAAATATCGAGCCGGGCTTATGCGTCAAGCTCGCATTTTCAGCTTATTTTTCATGTGGTGATGGGCATGACCGTCGGCGAGTACATTCGCAACAGGCGGCTGAGCCTGGCCGCTCAGGATTTATTGCAGCCAAACAGCAGAATCGCCGATGTGGCCGCGCGATACCGGTATGATACGCAGGAGAGCTTTTCCAAGGCGTTTACGCGGTTTCACGGCGTGCCGCCGTCGAAAGCGCGGCGCGGAAAGGTCAAGCTGTTTCATCCGCTGTCCATTCACGTTACCGTTCAAGGAGGGTTTGATATGTCCCGTAAACTGATTGACGAATTTTATTGGAGCGACATCGAAGGGCAAAAGGGAGAGAACCGGACGGATGCCGAGAAATACAAGAGGATTGCCGGCTGGGCGGCGAAAGCGAGGAGGCAAAATCCGGACGTTTTTGATGCGCTGACCGAATGGGTGATGGACGATTCCCAATGGAGCGACGAAAAGCTCGCTGAAAACGAGCAGATTTTGATGCAGGGCGTGTTTGCGCGGTTCAAAGAACAGAACGCGCGGCTTCGGGCATACCTGTCGGAGCTGGAGCCGTCCGGCGTGGTGAACGCGGCGGTGTTCAAGGCGTTGGACCGGTTTGACGACGAGCTGTCGGGGGCGGCTTATGACGAGCGGCTGCGGGAGGTGGTGGCCCGGGTGTTCGCCGACTTTTCCGCCATGCGGGAGCGCGGCGTACGGGAGCGGATCGCGGGGAATAAAACGGGTCCCGCGGGCGTCAACGGCGTGGATTTCTTTGGATATATCAATTACCTGAAGGAGTGCGACGCGGGGGTACAGTGGGCGCTGTTTATGCCGGATATGGTCGAGAGGCAGCAAAAGGGCTTCAAAGTGGACAGCTTTGAATACAAAAAAATGCCCGCCATGCGCTTTGTCGGGCGGGAAGGCGACGACTTGGCCGATATGGAGGTCCGCAAGGAGCTTTTCCGCGTTCTCGAGGCCATGGGCGAGTATCAATCGGGCTTTGACTATGATGTTTTGTTCATGCACCATTACGGGAAATGCGTCGACGTCGGCCCTTGGCATGGCTTTTGGGGGCGGTTTATGAAAGCTGACACGCCCGTGCCGGAAGGCTTTGTTCATTTCGACTTCGTGCCGGACGATACCGATACGCCGTATTTGACTTTCAGGCCGCAATTCGCATTCGCGAAATTTTCCGGTGACATGGATGCTATGCACAAACGCGAGGGCTATGACGTAGACGCCATGTACGACGTTACCAGAAATATTATACTTGGCCAAGGTGTAACCATTCCATATCCTGAACGATACTGGACTGCGGAAGTGTTTCCCGACGGATGCGGCCAATACAGCACCGCTTATATGTTCAGCGCGGAACTGTAGAGGGCGCGCGGCGCGCGCAGAGAACAAGCAGAATACAAAGTTTTCGTCATTTGATCCCGTAGAGCCTCTTTCCGTTCTCCAATGTGACCCGCGCCACATGCTCCGCCGTCGTATTGCGGATCTCCGCGAGCCGCCGGATTGTGTGGACGATCTTCGAAGGGTCGTTGCGGCGGCCGCGAAACGGTACGGGCGTCAGGTACGGGCAGTCTGTCTCGACCAAAAGGCGGTCGTCCGGTATGTAGGCCGCGACCTCGAGCAGGCGGCGGGCGTTTTGGAACGTGACCGCGCCGCCGAGCGCGATGTAAAGGCCGAGCCCGAGGCATTCGCGCGCGGTTTCGACTGAGCCGGAGTAGCAGTGCATCTCGCCGCGAAGGCCGTCGCGGTGCGCGCGCAGGATCTCCATGCAGTCGCCGAACGCCTCGCGGATGTGGAGCTGCACGGGCAGGTCCAGTTCCCGCGCCAAATCGAGCTGACGGGCGAACATGCGTTTCTGATCCGGTTTTTCCGAAAGATCATAGTGGTAATCGAGGCCGATCTCGCCGAGGCTTACGGCTTTTTCGTCCGCGAGCGCGGCGCGGAGCTTATCCTCCCAATTTTCACCGGGGTTCGAGGCGACGTGCGGGTGTATGCCGTAGGCCCCGTAGAGGAAGGGATAGCGGCGCGTCAGTTCCGCGCAAGCGGAGAACTCGTCGGCTTCGCAGGCGACGTTGACGCACAGCGCCACGCCCTGTTCGGGCAGGGAGGCGAGAAGCTCCGCGCGGTCCGTATCGAATTTTTCGTCGCACAGGTGCGCGTGCGTGTCGAAGCAGTTCAAAGCATCAGCTCCATGAGTATTTCGTCGCAATACTGTCCGTTCACGAGTATGTGCTCGCGCCGCCTGCCGCATTCCGCGAAGCCGAAGCGGCGGTACAGCCCGAGCGCGCGCCCGTTTCCCGCGTGCGCCTCGAGGCAGAGCTTGTGGTAGCCCCACTCCCGCGCGCGGTCTATGGCGAGCGTCATAATGATTGCGCCTATGCCAAGGCCCCAGCAGCCTTTGCGTACGGCGATGCCGAAAACGGCGTTCTGGCGAAGGCGCGGCCTGTCGCTGAGCGGATGAACGGAGAACATGCCCGCGACTTCCCCGTCGACGAGCGCGAGGAACGCGCCCCGGTCGGGGGCGATCAGCGAGGCGGCGAGTATTTCCCGCTCCTCCTCGAGGCTCTGCCGCCAGCCGTTCTCATCCGTGCCGAGGAAGTCCGTTTCGCTTCCCATGACCTTTGAAAACGCGAGCAGCGCCGCGGCGTCGTCGGGCTCGGCCTCGCGTATGATCAGGCTCTTCCCGTTTTTGATAGGGATCGCCTCCATCAGCAGACTTCGCTGCCGCCGGGCATGATTTCGTCCGCGGAAAGCAGGCGCAGCGTTTCAACGCCGTTTTCCTCGGTCACGGCGCAGAGGAGCATGCCTCGGCTTTCGACGCCGCACATCTTCCTCGGCTTGAGGTTGACGCAGGCGACGAGGCGGCGGCCGACGAGCGCCTGCGGCTCGGGATACCATTTGCGTATGCCCGAGAGGATCACGCGCTCCGCGCCGTCCCCTGTGTCGAGCGTGAATTTCAGCAGCTTGTCGCTCTTTGGCACGAATTCGCAGCCCGTCACGACCGCGACGCGCAGCTTCACCTTTTCGAATTCGGAAAAGTCGATGCAGTCCGGCTCCGCAGGCGCTTGCGCAGCCTCCTGCGCGGGCGCTTCCGGCGCGGGCTTCGCCGCGCAAGCTTCCGCGGGCGTCTCTGCGACCCCTGCCTTAGCCTCGCGCAGCGCCTCGAGCGCGGCGAGCTCCTTCTTGAGGTCGATGCGCGGGAAAAGCGCCTCGCCTTTATACACCTTCGCGTCCGCGGGCATAACGCCCCACTCGCCCGCCTTCTCCCACGAGGTCAAATCTTTGCCCGCGCCGATCTGCGCGAAGGCCTTTTCGCAGCTTCCGGGCATGAAGGGCAAAAGCAGCGTCAGCGACACGCGCAATGTTTCGATTAGGTTATAGAGCACGCTCGCGAGGCGCGGCAGATTGGCTTCGTCCCGGGCGAGCACCCAGGGCGCGGTTTCGTCGATGTATTTGTTCGCGCGCGAAACGGCGCGCATGATCTCCTCGAGCGCGGCCTGCGTGCCGAAGGAATCCATGAGCGCCTCGTATTTCCCCTTGAGGGAGGATACGATGCCTATGAGCTCGCCGTCGAGCGGCTCGGGCCTGCGCGCCTCGACCAGCGCGCCGCCGAAGTATTTTTCGACCATCGCGACCGTGCGCGAGAGCAGATTCCCGAGGTCGTTGGCGAGATCGGTGTTGATGCGCGAGATCAGAAGCTCGTTGGAGAACGCGCCGTCCGAGCCGAGCGGGAACTCGCGCATGAGATAGAAGCGCAGCGCGTCCACGCCGTAGCGGTTGGCGAGCACGACGGGATCGACGACGTTGCCCTTCGACTTGCTCATCTTGCCGCCGCCCAGCAGAAGCCAGCCGTGGCCGAACACCTTCCTGGGTATGGGCTCGTTGAGGCTCATCAGCATCGCGGGCCATATGATCGAGTGGAAGCGCACGATCTCCTTGCCCACCATGTGCACGTCCGCGGGCCAGTATCTGGCGTAATCGTCATAGCGGCCGTTCTCGAAGCCGAGCGCGGTTGCGTAGTTGAACAGCGCGTCGATCCACACGTACACCACGTGGCCGGGGTCGAAGTCGACGGGCACGCCCCAGGTAAAGGACGTGCGCGACACGCACAGATCCTCGAGGCCGGGGTCGATGAAGTTTTTGACCATCTCGTTGACGCGGCTCGCGGGCTCGAGGAACTCCCCGCCCAGCAGAAGCTCGCGCACGCGCCGCGCGTACTTCGAGAGGCGGAAGAAATACGCCTCCTCCTCGGCGTAGCGCACCTCGCGCCCGCAGTCGGGGCACTTGCCCTCGACGAGCTGGCTCTCGGTCCAGAAGCTCTCGCAGGGCGTGCAGTACATGCCCGCGTATTTTCCTTTATAGATATCGCCGTTCTCGTACATCCTCTTGAAGATGCGCTGTATGGCGGCGACGTGGTAGGGGTCGGTCGTGCGGATGAACCTGTCGTTCGAAATGTCCATCAGCTTCCATAAATCGCGTATGCCGCCCTCGCCCTCGACGATGGCGTCGACGAACGCCTGAGGCGTGACGCCCGCGGCCCTCGCCTTTTCCTCTATCTTCTGGCCGTGCTCGTCCGTTCCCGTGAGGAACATGACCTCGCAGCCGCACAGCCTTTTGTAGCGCGCGATGACGTCGCTCGCGACCGTGCAGTACGTGTGGCCGATGTGCAGCTTATCGCTCGGGTAATAGATCGGCGTCGTGATGTAGAACGTTTTTTTCTCCTGCATGTGCTTCTCCTCAGGGGCCTTCCCCTCCAGTTTAATACTAGAAAGTGTACGTTCAGGGGGTGTTTTTGTCAACAAGGGAATGTGGTAGAATAGACGAGGGGCAATTGATAATTGACAATTGGCAATGGACAATTGTCAATCAGGGAACGCCGCCGCGGGCGGGAACGGGACGCTTGAGAATTGACAATGGACAATGGACAATTGACAATCGGGGGAACGCCGCCGCGGGCGGGATTGCAGGGACGGCCCGCCGACGGATAAAACCCCGCGCCGAGGATTGATATGCCCGTTGTTGTAGACGACCTTCAATATAAGGGACTCACGCTCCTGCGCGACACGGAGCGCTTTTCCTACGGGCACGACGCCGTGCTTCTGGCGAACTTCGTGCGCGCGAAGGCGGGCGGGCGCATGATCGACCTGGGCACGGGCACGGGCGTCATCGCGATACTCGCGCACGCGAAGACCGGCGCAAGCGTGCTCGCCGTGGACATCGACCCGGATTGCTGCGCTCTCGCGCGGCAAAGCGTTGCGATGAACGGGCTCGAGGGCGCCATCGAGGTGATGCAGGCCGACATGCGGGAACTAACGGTAGCAAAGGCCGGCTCGTTCGACCTGGCGGCGTGCAACCCGCCGTATTTCTCCGGGGGGACCGAAAGCCCGAATCCCTCCAGAAGAAGGAGCATGTTCCAGGATGACTGCGCGCTCGGGGACGCGGTAAAATGCGCTTCGCGGCTCTTGAAAAACGGCGGGCGCTTCTTCATCTGCTATCCCGCGCGCCTGCTCGCGCCGCTGTGCGCGGAACTCGCGGCGGCACGCCTGCCGCCCAAGCGCATCCGCCTCGTGCGCGCCGGACAGGGCAAGCCCCCCTATCTCGTTTTGATCGAGGCCAAGAAAGGCGCGCGCGACGGCGCGATCGTCGAAGAAATCACGCTGGAGGGAACCTATGGAACCTGAAGCAACGTCCCTCGCGCCCATGCTCTACCTGTGCGCGACGCCCATAGGCAACATGGAGGACATCACGCTGCGCGCCATACGCGTGCTCGGCGCGGTCGCCGCGGTCTATTGCGAGGACACGCGGCGCACGGGCGCGCTTCTTACCAAACTCAACATCAAAAAGCCGCTCGCGAGCTGCCGCAGGGAAAACGAGGCCGCGCGCGCGCAGGAGATCGTCGCGCGCGTGCTTGCGGGCGAGGCCGTGGCCTACGTCAGCGACGCGGGCATGCCCGGCGTCAGCGATCCGGGAGAGCGGCTCGTTTCGGCCTGCGTCGCGGCGGGCGCGCCGTTCACGGTGATACCGGGGGCGAGCGCCATGACGGCGGCGCTCGTGCTCTCGGGGCTTCCCGCGGCGAACGCGTGCTTCGTGGGCTTCCTGCCGCGCGAAACCGGGGCGCGGCGCGCGGCGCTCGGGAGCATCGCGCCCCATAAAGGCACGCTCGTTTTCTACGAAAGCCCGCTTCGCGTATCCGCCACGGCGCGGGAGCTTGCCGAAAAACTCGGCGATCGGAGCGCCGCGCTGTGCCGGGAGCTGACCAAGCTGCACGAAGAGGTCGCGCGCGGCACGCTCGGGGGCATCGCGGAGCAATACGCGCAAACGCCGCCCAAGGGCGAGTGCGTGCTCGTCGTCGCGGGCGCGCCCGAGGATGCGGGCATGCCCGAGCAGGACGCGCGCTCTCTCGCAGCGCAACTCGCCGCCTCCGGCCTTCGCGCCAAAGAAGCCGCGGCGGAACTCGCCGGGCGCGCGGGCATTTCGAAAAACGAAGCGTATTCCCTGATTCGGCAAATAAAACGCGGGGAGGGATAACCGTGGAAGAACGACGCGCGCCGGCCATGCGCGAAATTCTCGCCGGGCACGCGGAAAAGCACCCGTCCCTGCGGCCGCAGGACGCCGTGAAGCTCGCCTTTCAGGCGGCGTACGGCGCGGAGCACCTCGTTTCGGACGAGGCTTGCGCGCGCGCGCACTTCATGGAGGAGTTCGTGTCCGCAGAGCCGCGCGGGGCCCCGCTGCGCGAGGAGGTATCCCCCGCGCTCTGCCGCGCCGACATCGGCGCGTGGAAGGCGCGCAGGCTTCCGCCCGAATGGCTGCTGCGCGCGTTCCTGCTTTCCCTTTCGCCCCCGCCGGAAGGCGCCGAGGAAACCTTCCTCGGATACCTCGCCGAGGCGCGGGCGCTCGCGAACGGGGGCGCGCTGCCGTTTTCCGGGGAGGAATTCGGGGTATTCGCGGAGGAATACCTTGCGGGGGGCGTGCGGCCCGTCCGTCACAGCGCCGGGTACCGCGCGGCGGAGAAGCCAGCCTACCGGATCATAGACAAGCGCGTCGCGCGGCTCTTCCCGCTGCTCGGGCGGATGAACGCGCTCGAAGGGGATGCGAAGGCCGTCGCGCTCGACGGGCGCTGCGCCTCGGGCAAGAGCTCTATGGCGCGCGATCTGGCGGTCATCGCGGGCGCTGGCGTCGTCCACATGGACGATTTTTTCCTGCCGCCGGAGCTTCGCACGGCGGAACGTCTCGCAGCGCCCGGCGGCAACGCGCATTTCGAGCGCTTCCGGGAGGAAGTCCTCTCCCGCCTGAATTCACACGAAGCGTTCTCCTACCGGATATTCGACTGCGGAACAATGGATTACGCAGGTCTGCGCGAGGTCGCGGCTTCCCCTTACCGCGTGGTCGAGGGCGCGTACTGCTGCCATCCCGCGCTCGGCGATTATATGGCGCTTCGCGCGTTTTCGGATGTCGATCCCGCGGCGCAGCTCGCGCGCATCGGCGAACGCGACGGCGCAAACGCGGCCCGAACGTTTGCCCAACGCTGGATCCCGATGGAGGAAGCGTATTTCGCGGCCTTTCGCATCCGCGAACGGGCGGACGTCGTGCTGTGAATCCCGCTTGAAGCGCGCGCGGCGCTCCCGTATAATAAAGGCGCTATGATCTACCTCACCCGCTTCGAAAAACTCCATACGCCGGAGAATCCGGGCTACCCCTTCACGGTGCCGCTCGTGGCCGCGCTCGAAGGGATCGAATTCGCCTCGCCCGTGACGGTTTTCGCGGGGGACAACGGCAGCGGCAAGACGACGCTCCTCGAGCTGATGGCGGCCAAGCTTTCGAGCGTGCGCATCGGCGCGGGCAACCGGGGCGAGCGGCGCGCGCTGCTCGAGGGCGCGGCCAGGCATTTTCGCGTCACGCGGACGCGGACGCAGAGGCTCTGCTTCTACTTCACGGCGGAGGATTTCTCCCGCGAGCTCGAGGCGCGCACGGAGATCCGGCGGGACGCCGAAGCGGCGCTTCGCGAGATCGAGGAGGGCTACGGCGGCCGTTCGGCCTACGCCAGGGGCCTCGCCTCGATGCCGTTCGCGCGCACCATAGGCGAGATGGACGCGCAATACCGCTCGGATCTGACCGAGCGGAGCCACGGCGAGGGTTTCCTCGATTTTTTCGGGAAACGGCTCGTGCGCGGCGGGCTGTACCTGCTCGACGAGCCCGAGGCCGCGCTGACATACTTCAACCAGCTCGTGCTGCTCAACATGATCCGCGACGCAATCGCGCAGGATTGCCAGTTCATACTCTCGACCCACTCGCCGGTGCTCTGCGCGTGCCCCGGCGCTGAGATTTATGAGCTTCAGCCGGAGGGGCCGGTCAAAACGGATTACGATTCGCTCGCCAACGTGCGCTTCCTTCGCATGTTCCTCGCCGAGCGGGAGAAGCTTTTAAGGCTGTGAGCGCCGCGCCTTCGGGCGCACAGGAGGGAACTATGGGCTACGTCGCGGGCGTCGGCGCGCTCAACGCCGACTTCATCGGGAAAAGCCGCGCCGATCCCGTGCTCAGGGACTCGAACCCCGGGTACGTGCGCATCAACGCGGGCGGCGTCACGCGCAACATACTCGAGAACCTCGCGCGCATGGGGCTCGATTGCAGGCTGCTCACGGCCGTGGGGCGCGACGCGCTCGGCGACATGGCGCTCGACGCGACGCGCGAGGCCGGCGTGGACGTATCCCGCGCGCTTCGCGTATCCGGCGAGCCGACCTCAACCTACTGCGCGTTGCTCGAGCCTTCCGGGGAGATGTTCGCGGCGCTCTCCGACATGCGCATACTCGAACGGCTCGACGACGCGTATCTCGACGCGCACGCGGCCCTGTTATCCGGCGCGGACGTCGTGGCGCTCGACACGAGCCTGCCGGAGCGCGCCATAGACCGGGTGCTCGAGCTCGCCCGGGGCGCGCCTGTTTTCGCCGATCCGGTTTCGACGGCGTACGCGAAAAAGCTCCTCGGCCGCGTCGGGCGTTTCTCCATGCTCAAGCCCAACCGCATGGAGCTCGAAGTTCTCTCGCGCATGCGCGCGGACACGGAGGCCGCGCTTCGCGCGTCTGCGGAAAAGCTTGTCGCCGAAGGCTGCCGCGCGGTCTATGTCACGCTCGGCGCGGACGGCTGCGCCTTTGCGGATGCGCGGGGGCGCTATCTGCGCATGAAGATGCGCCCGGTCGAGCACATGCAAAACGCCACAGGCGCGGGGGATGCGTTCGCGGCGGGCGCGCTTTACGGCTTTGTGAAACGATACGCGCCGGAGCGGACGCTCGCGCTCGCGCTGGCGGCCGGCCGCGCGGCGATACTTTCCCCCGGGACCGTGGAGCCGCGCGTCGGCGAATCGTTCCTCGATTCCATTTTGGCCGAAAACCCGGTCGCATCATGTTGACATCCGGTTGAACTTGCGTTAAAATAACGAAGCGTCTTTAAAAAGACGCGTGCGCCCATAGCTCAGCGGATAGAGTGCCCGGCTACGAACCGGTAGGTCGCAGGTTCAAATCCTGCTGGGCGCGCCAGCAACCTGTTAAAAGAAGTCAACCCCAAAGGGATTGATTTCTTTTTTATTGTGATATAATCTTCCTGAAACGGCGGATGCGGGCTGCACAATTAAGCGAGGTCAAACATGATATTATACATTTCTTCGTATAAGCTGGGGAATAAAACGGACGTGCTTACACAATGGATCGGCGAAAACAGCAATCAAATCGCGCTGATACCCAATTCCAGGGACGCTTACCCGGATGGGGAGAGAAAAGATCGGGGGCTTGCGGGCGACGTCAGGTCCCTGGAGGAATTGGGCTTTGATGTGACGGTTCTTTCACTAAAGAATTATTTTGGCAAACAGGAACGACTGCGGGCCGAATTAAGGGCGTTCAGCGCTTTTTTCGCCGTCGGAGGGAACACGTTTGTGTTAAGGCGGGCAATGAAACGCAGCGGCTTTGACGCGTGCCTAAAAGAGCTCTCGGGCTCCGATCATTATCTGTATGGAGGATATAGCGCGGGTATTTGCTTGCTTGCCCCAAACATGCATGGGATAGAATTGGCAGACGATCCGGCGGCGGACCCTTACGGCTGCGAAGCAATTTATGAGGGGCTCGGATTAATAGATTATTTGCCTGTTCCGCATTATCGGTCCGATCATCCTGAGTCCGAAGCCATGGAGGGCGTTGTGGAATACTTAAATAACAACGGGATAAAGTATGTCACACTGCGTGACGGCGATGTAATCATTGAGAACACGTGTTCGTTAGGCAAGTGACATTGGTGTTTTTTTGGACCGGATCTTTCGGCAAACAAAAGGAGACGCGATGCTTCGATTATCGGATTGGCCCGAAATTAAGGAGGTTCCGTTTTCCGGCGACCTCGAAACGGACGCCGTCGCCCTGCTCGCGGCGAACGGCAAAACCGTCACGGCGGCGCACACCCCCGCCGTCGCGCGCAAAAGCGAGGCGCTGGCAAGGCGCTTCGGCCTCGACCAAGTCCGCGCGTCCCGCGCCGCGCTGCTGCACGACGTTTCCGGCGTGCTCAAACCGCGGGAAATGCTCGATTACGCCCTCCTTCGCGGCTGGAGCCTCGACGAAGCCGAGCGCAGGCACCCCGTGCTGCTGCACCAGCGCATATCGGCCGATTTTGCCAAAGACCTGTTCGGCGTAAATGATGCGATCATTCTCTCGGCCATCGCGTGCCATACGACGCTCAGGGTAAATCCTTCCGATTACGACATGCTGCTCTTCCTCGCGGACAAGCTCGCCTGGGACCGCGCGGGCGTCCCCCCGTTCGAGGCGGCGGTAACGAAGGCGCTGGACCGCTCGCTCGCGCGGGCCTCGCTCGTCTATATCGATTACGCGCTCAACAACGGCATGCTCCTTTTTCCACACGGGCAGCTCAATCAGGCGAAAGCCTGGCTGGAGACGGCGTGCTCTTAAATCGCGTAGAACGCACTTAGAATCGGAGGACGGAACGGGCAGCCGTCGCCCTTGTTAGGGGATGCGGGAACTGTCGCCCCGCCTGATTCTTAAACGCAGAACAGACGCTTCGGCGCCCGTTCAACAGTTTCCCCCGCCGCTTCCCACGCGCCCCGCGTCCTTCTTTTCAAGCAGCATGTTGATGATTGAGCCTGCGGAGACAAGCAGGCCGCCCGCGAGAAGGCGCGGCGTGAAGGCGGCGAGAAAAACCGCGTCTATGACGAGCCCCGCGAACACCTGGCCGATGAACAGGAACAGCGACATGTTGAGCGCGGACACCCTGGTCACGGTGCGGTTGAGCAGCAGCACGACGCACATGCCCAACGGGCCGCCCAGATAGATCCACGCTTTGGGCGAGAGCGCGAAGGCTGCGAACATGGGTTCGCCGCGGCCCAGAAGCAGGCAAACGGGAAGCGCCACCGCGAGGCCGACGGCGTAGTTGCAGAACGTGCTCGCGTGCAGGCTCGTGCGCTCCGCCAGGCGCGCGTTGAGCGTGCGCGCGGCGAGCAGTATGACGCCTGCGGCCAGCGAGGCGAGCACGGCGATCAGGTCGAATGTCTCTGTCATCGCGGCGACGCCCGCGAGCGTGAGCGCGAGGCCGGCGAGCGACTTCGCGCGGAATTTGCGTTTTGGCATGCCCAAAAGCCCGTATTGATCCACGAATATGCCCGCGACGCCCTGCGCGAACAGGCCGAGCGCCAGCATGGAGGAGACCCCGATGCGCGCGAAGGCGACGTTGTTGCACACGGTGAGCGGCACGCCCAGAGCGCCCCCCAGGAAAAGGTAAAGCGGGATTCCGCGGCAAACGAGCCTTTCCCTCCGGATCAGGCACAGCGGCGTGATCGCGAACAGGCCGATCAGATGGATCATCGCCGTCGAGGAATATACGCCGTATTGCGCCGAGAGGCCGCCGTTGAGCGCGACCATAACGGCGATCAGCGCGCCGGTGAGCAGCGCCAACGTTTCGTACAAGCTTTCCACCCCCTCCCCGCCTATTGTAACCGGGCCGGGGCGGCTTGGCAACCGCGCACGGGGCGGCGGCGGAAGGATCGCGAAACGGACGGCGAAAAAGCCCTCCGCATTTCGGGCGAAGGGCGCTTGAAAAGATTCCGGCCGGCGATTATTGGATGATCTTGATCCCGCCGATCAGAGGCAGGGGTTTCATCTCGCCCTTGCACACCGCGATCAAAGCGATGATCCAGAACACGAACTCCGCGATGCCGATGATGATGCCGATGATGATGGCCGCGGTGATGCTGGCGACGATGCCAAGCAGGAACAGCAGAAGCGCCTGATTCGCCCAGAACTTGCCGAATTCGTCCTTATTGCCCGCGACGAGCGGCAGGAAGAACAGGATCGGGAAAACCACCGCGAGTATCGCCATGGTCTTATCGCCCGCGTAGGCGGCGCCCGCCTGCTGGTATGGCGGCTGCTGGTAGACCGGCTGCTGGTAGTTCTGCTGCTGGTAGTTCTGCTGATAGGCGCCCTGGTCGGCGTTCGCCTGCGCCTGCTGGGCGGGTGAACCGCAGGCCGGGCAGAAGCGCACGCCCTCGTCGAACTGCTGGCCGCAACTGGTGCAGATTGGCATGGTGAAAACCTCCTGTCAATATGGATGTTTGCATGGGAATGCACAGCTTCATTATACACGCGGGCGGACGAGTTCGCAATGCGCACGTGGAAAAGGCCGAAAAAATTCGCAGCAATGCGTGCGAAAGGGGTTCGCTCCCCGCGCGCCCGAGCCCGAACCGCGGATTTTGCCCGTCCGGCGCTCAGACGCTCTCGTGCGGCGTGTAATAGCGCTCGTTCATGAAGCAGCGCGAGAAGCGGGAGGCCGTTTTGTTCCCCTTGCAGACCGCAAGCGTCAAATCGACCGTATACCATTTTTCGGTTTTGGAATCGTACGCGCTGTTCCAGGCGTGGTAGCCGTTGATCTTGGTGCTGTAGCCCTTGACAAGCTTGCACGGGATGCCCTGGCTGCGGCACATCGCGGCGAAAAGGGAGGCGAAATCGTAGCACACGCCTTTTTTGTTCGAAAGTATGCTCTCGGGGTTCGGCGTGTAGGCCGTGATCTGCCCGGAGATGACCTTGTTGGCGAAGTCGTAATCGTATTTGAAATTTTTTGCGATGTAATTGTAGATGGCGAGTATCTTCGCCTGATCGCCCTTGAGATCCTTGCACAGGGCGGCCGCCTTCCTGGCGATGGAGTCGTTCGCCGAGAAGGCGATTTCGGAAACGCTCCTGAGATACTGCGCATACTGCGGCGCAGCCGCGTTCGCCGCGCCCGCGGGTACGGCGGAATCGCCCACGAGCGCCGTGAAGCTCTTCTGCGCGACGGTCACGTAGCTCGCGCCGACCTTCTTGAACAGCGCCGCGGAATAGCTGCCGCTGCCGCCGGTGAGCGCGAGCGAGAGGGTCATGCCCATTTTATAATCGTAGTAGGACCAGCTTCCGCCGTTAAAGCCCAGCCCCGCCTTCATCGCGGCGGAGGAGCCGTCGTCGTGAAAAAGGACGATGTACCCGAGCGAGGCCGTGGATGCGTCTATGCCCGCGCTCCGGCCCGCCGTCGAGAGCGAGCCGGAGGTGAGCGGCTCTCCCGCGGCGGCCGCGGGGGACGCAAGGGCGCTCAGCGCCAGGATCAGCGCGAGGGCAAGCGCGCCATGCCGGAACTGCTTTTTCACGTTTTCCGTCCTTTCTTTTCGCGAGGCGGCGCGCCGGGACCGGCCTATGCCTCTCAACTGCCCGAAAACGAAGAAAAAGCTCTCGTTTCGGCAACTGGCTGCCATGCGCTTTCGCGTTTAGGCCCTCTAGCTTTGCGGCCCCGCCTTTGGACGGGTGTGCCGGTTCGTCGGGATCTTCCGAACGGATATTCGATTCCGGCAACATTATAATTACATCTACATAATATTGTCAAGTATAAAATTGTAACCGGGACGAAACGCGCCGTTTCCTGCCGAAAGCGCAGCCCCTGCGGCCGCGGCGCGGTTGCTCCGAGGTTGCGCGAGGGATGAAGCAAGGCGTCATGCGGCGCAACATTCGGCACAGGCCGTGCAATTCCACGCATTTCCGGAGGCGGAAGCCCAATTAGTTTACAGAATATAGAAAAAAGGCGTCGAAAACGGCCTTTTGTAACCGCGCTGTAACTCCCTGTTGTTATAATTTCATCACAGAATCAGCCGAAACAGGCATATATGCCCATAACGGGGCGCAAGCGCAAATACGTCGAGGGGGAAAACGATGATGAAGAGGATCGGCTTGGCCAAGCTCCTGGCGCTCGCCATGACGCTGGTGATGGTGTTTTCGGCGGTGAGCCCGGCGCTCGCCTGCGACATCAGCCAGACGACTATTTACTATTATAGAACCGCTGCGGAGAGCGCTTATGCCTCTTACGATGTGGCTGCGGGCACCGGCACGAGCACAACGGTCAAGCACACGCTCAAGTCCGCGCCCACGCGCAACGGCTACACGTTCACCGGCTTCAACGTGTATGTCGGCAGCAAGACGGGTACGCTCATCAAGAGCAACGCCGCACCGGGCACATCGGTGAGCATACCGCTCACGCGCACGAGCACGGGCAAGAGCTGGCCCACGATACATGTGGTGGCCCAGTGGAGATCCAACTGCGTCACCTACGACGTGATCTTCAAGACCGTGCTCGTGGACGGCAAGGGCGGGCAGATCGGCAAGACGGGCTCCACGCTCGGCTATGCCGACATCGAGTACCTCAACAAGCAGCCCGACACCACGTTCCCGGCGATCCCGGTGACCGATCCCGACCCGGGCTATGTTTTCCTCGGCTGGTACACCTACAACGGTGCCACCTATACGAAGGTGACGTCGTTCCCGACCAAGATCGACAAGGATTACACCTTCTATGCCCGCTGGGAGGCCAAGCCCTACGTCGAGCGCAGCGTCTACACCCTCCATTATATAGGTAAGCCTTCCGACACGACCGGCGTCGTGTGGCCCGCGGACGTCGAGAAGCAGGCGTCCCCCGTCACAACGCTGGGCGTTGCCAGCAAGGTGGGCGCGACGTTCAACGGATGGAAGCTCAACGGCACGGGCGCGAACCGGACGACCCTCGCCGCTTCGGACTACACAAAGAGTACGGCCGCGCCCGTCATCACCTACGACGCCGCCACGGACTCCTTCATCCGCACGACCGAGTACATCGCCAACGTCCACGGCGCGTTCGTCGCGCTCGAGGACGTGATTGAAAAATACTTCTCCGTTACTTACAAAATCGACCTCAACGGCGACGGCGACTATGCCGACGCGGGGGAGACGACGCTCGCCTTCGTCGACGCCCCGGTTATGCCCACCGCGGTCAATGCCGACGTTTCGGTGCCGGGCTACACCTTCGCGGGCTGGTATAAGAACGGCTCGGCCCCGAAGCTCACGACGCTCGCCTTCTCGAACTACGATCTCGACGCCTCCCGCACGCAGACCATCCCCGCGGGCCCCGGCACCGCCAAACGCATCAAGAATTACTATTCGATCACGCTCGTGGGCACGCTGACCAAGAAGACCTGCCAGAAGAATCTCTACAACGTGACCTACACCGGCGATAAGGCCGGGGCCACCACCTGGCCCAACGACGTTGCCAACGCCACGAGCGCGCCCTCTCTCGCCGCGGACGCGACGAAGAACGGCTATACCTTCAACGGCTGGAAGATCGGCGGCAGCTCCGTCGGCTCCATCAACTGGAGCGCGAGCTACGTCACCGTCGCGAGCCGCGAATACTACGACCCGGCGCTCGGAAAGTTCGTCACGGAGACCACGCGCTCGGTCACGGTGGTCGGCACCTTCACCAAGTGCGCCGACATCGAGCAGAAATACTACACGGTCGTCTACAAGATCGACCTCAACCTCGACGGCGTCGCCGAGGAAGTCGCCATGCCCGGCTATACCGTGAACAACGTCACCCCGATGCCCACGGGCGTCGCGGGCGCGCCCTCCGGCATCCCCGCCGGGTACAGCTTCATCGGATGGAGCGAGTCCGCGCCGCTCGCGCAGAGCGACTTCTCCTTCGTATCCGAAGAGACGGTCCCCAGCGGCACGCCCGGCGTGGGCGCTGTGCACAAGGTCTACTATAAGCTGGCCATTACCGGCACGCTGAACAAGCTGACCTGCCAGAAGGACCTCTACAACGTGACTTACACCGGCGACAAGGCCGGGGCCACCACCTGGCCCAACGACGTCGCCAACGCCGCGAGCGCGCCTTCCCTCGCCGCGGACGCGACGCGGAACGGCTATACCTTCAGCGGCTGGAAGATCAACGGCAGCTCCGTCGGCTCCATCAACTGGAGCGCGAGCTACGTCACCGTCGCGAGCCGCGAATACTACGATCCGACGCTCGGAAAGTTCGTCACGGAGACCACGCGCTCGGTCACGGTGGTCGGCACCTTCACCAAGTGCGCGGACATCGAGCAGAAATATTACACCGTCGTCTACAAGATCGACCTCAACCTCGACGGCGTCGCCGAGGAAGTCGCCATGCCCGGCTACACCGTGAACAACGTCACCCCGATGCCCACGGGCGTCGCGGGCGCGCCCTCCGGCATCCCCGCCGGATACAGCTTCATCGGATGGAGCGAGTCCGCGCCGCTCACGCAGAGCGACTTCTCCTTCGTATCCGAGGAGACGGTCCCCAGCGGCACGCCCGGCGTGGGCGCTGTGCACAAGGTCTACTACAAGCTGGCCATTACCGGCACGCTGAACAAGCTGACCTGCCAGACGACGCTCTACAACGTGACTTACATCGGCGACAAGGCCGGGGCCACCACATGGCCCAACGACGTCGCCAACGCCGCGAGCGCGCCCTCCCTCGCCGCGGACGCGACGAGGAACGGCTACACGTTCAGCGGCTGGAAGATCGGCGGCAGCCCCGTCGGTTCCATCAGCTGGAACGCGAGCTACGTCACCGTCACGAGCCGCGAGTATTACGACGTTTCTCTCGGCAGATTCGTCACGGAGACCACGCGCTCGGTCACGGTGGTCGGCACCTTCACCAAGTGCGCCGACATCGAGCAGAAATACTACACGGTCGTCTACAAGATCGACCTCAACCTCGACGGCGTCGCCGAGGAAGTCGCCATGCCCGGCTATACCGTGAACAACGTCACCCCGATGCCCACGGGCGTCGCGGGCGCGCCCTCCGGCATCCCCGCCGGGTACAGCTTCATCGGATGGAGCGAGTCCGCGCCGCTCGCGCAGAGCGACTTCTCCTTCGTATCCGAAGAGACGGTCCCCAGCGGCACGCCCGGCGTGGGCGCTGTGCACAAGGTCTACTATAAGCTGGCCATTACCGGCACGCTGAACAAGCTGACCTGCCAGAAGGACCTCTACAACGTGACTTACACCGGCGACAAGGCCGGGGCCACCACCTGGCCCAACGACGTCGCCAACGCCGCGAGCGCGCCTTCCCTCGCCGCGGACGCGACGCGGAACGGCTATACCTTCAGCGGCTGGAAGATCAACGGCAGCTCCGTCGGCTCCATCAACTGGAGCGCGAGCTACGTCACCGTCGCGAGCCGCGAATACTACGATCCGACGCTCGGAAAGTTCGTCACGGAGACCACGCGCTCGGTCACGGTGGTCGGCACCTTCACCAAGTGCGCGGACATCGAGCAGAAATATTACACCGTCGTCTACAAGATCGACCTCAACCTCGACGGCGTCGCCGAGGAAGTCGCCATGCCCGGCTACACCGTGAACAACGTCACCCCGATGCCCACGGGCGTCGCGGGCGCGCCCTCCGGCATCCCCGCCGGATACAGCTTCATCGGATGGAGCGAATCCGCGCCGCTCGCGCAGAGCGACTTTTCCTTCGTATCCGAGGAGACGGTCCCCAGCGGTACGCCCGGCGTGGGCGCGGTGCGCAAGGTCTACTATAAGCTCGCCGTCACCGGCACGCTGAACAAGCTGACCTGCCAGACGACGCTCTACAACGTGACCTACACCGGCGACAAGGCCGGGGCCACCACCTGGCCCAACGACGTCGCCAACGCCACGAGCGCGCCCTCCCTCGCCGCGGACGCGACGCGGAACGGCTACACCTTCAGCGGCTGGAAGATCGGCGGCAGCCCCATCGGCTCCATCAACTGGAACGCGAGCTACGTCACCGTCACGAGCCGCGAGTACTACGACGTTTCTCTCGGCAAATTCGTCACGGAGACCACGCGCTCGGTCACGGTGGTCGGCACCTTCACCAAGTGCGCCGACATCGAGAAGGAATACTACACCGTCGTTTACCGGATCGACCTCAACCGGGACGGCGTCGACGAGATCGTCAACATGATGGGCTACAGCGTCAGCGAAGTCGAAACCATGCCCACGGGCGTGGCGGGTTCGCCCATCATCCCCAACGGCTATACCTTCGGCGGGTGGGACAAGGACGCGCCTCTGGCGAAGGGCGACTTCACCGTTGAGCGCCAGGGAACGACCCCGAGCACGCAGCCCGGCGTGGGCGCGGTGCACAGCGTGTATTATACGCTCACCATCAAAGGCACGCTGGACAAGCAGACCCTTGCCAAGACCGTCTACACCGTTCTTTACACCGGCGAGAAAGCCGGAGCGACCACCTGGCCCAGCGACGTGGTCGACGCCGAGACCCCGCCGACCCTCGCCGCAGACGCGACGAAGAACGGCTATACCTTCAACGGCTGGAAGATCAACGGCAACTCCGCCGGCTCGCTCAACTGGAGCGCGGGCTACGTCGTGAGCACGACCGACGCGGAGTACTACGACGCGGGCCTCAAGAAGTTCGTGACGGTGACGCACAAGACCATCACGGTCACGGGCGCGTTCACCAAGTGCGAGGACGTCGAGGAGAAATACTTCTCCGTCACCTATAAGATCGACCTCAACGGCGACGGCGACTATGCCGACGAGAACGAGACCGTCAACGCCTACGTCGAGGCATCCCCCATGCCCACCGCGGTCAGCGCCGAGCTCGCGCTCGACGGTTATACCTTCGCGGGCTGGTTCAAGCAGGGCACGGACACGAAGCTCACCGCGCTCGCCTTCACGGATTACACTTTCGACCGGACGGTGACCGTACCCGGCGGCGTGGGCACGCCCAAGACCATCAAGAACTACTACGTCATCACGCTGACGGGCACGCTGAGCAAGCAAACGCTCGCCAAGACCGACTACTCGGTGACCTACACGGGCGACAAGGCCGGCGCGACCTTCTGGCCGGCGGACGTCGTGCGGGCCGCGAGCGCGCCCTCCATCGCCGCAGACGCGACGAAGAACGGCTATACCTTCAGCGGCTGGAGCCCCGCCTCGCTCGACTGGAACGCGGGCTACGTCGACGTGCAGACCGATTCCGAGTATTATGATGCGAGCCTCAAGAAGTTCGTGACGGTGACGCACAAGACCATCACGGTCACGGGCGCGTTCGTCAAGTGCGAGGACGTCGAGGAGAAGTATTTCTCCGTCACCTACGAGATCGACCTCAACGGCGACGGCGACTATGCCGACGCGGGCGAAACCGATCCCGCATACGTCGAGACGTTCCCCATGCCTGCCTCCGTCAGGCCGGACGTTTCCAAGGACGGCTATACCTTCCACGGCTGGTATAAGAAGGGCACGTCGGAGAAGCTCAGCGCGCTCGCCTTCGCGAACTACGATTACGTGCGCACCGTCACCGTGCCGGCAGGCGCGGGCACGCCGCAGATCACCAAGCACTATTACGCCGTCACGCTCAGGGGTTCGCTCGTCAAGAGAGTCTGCCAGCAGACCTATTACAGCGTGAGCTACACCGGCGACAAGGAAGGCGCCGCCACCTGGCCCAACGACGTTGTGAACGCAGCGAGCGCCCCGTCCCTCGCCGCCGACGCGACGAAGAACGGCTTCGACTTCACCGGCTGGAAGATCAACGGCAGCCCGGTATCCTCGCTCAACTGGTATGCGAGCTACGTGACGGTGACGAGCCTGCCCGAGGAATACGACCCCGAGAGCGGCATGTTCATCACGAAGATCCACCGCTCCATCACCGTCGAGGGCCGCTTCGTCAAGTGTCCGGATATCGAGCAGGCCTTCTACTCGGTCATTTATAAGATCGACCTCAATCTGGACGGCGTCGCCGAAGAGGTCAACATGCTCGGCTACACCGTCACGAACGTCACCAAGATGCCCACGGGCGTCGCGGGCTCGCCCGACATCCCCGCCGGCTACAGCTTCAACGGGTGGGATCAGGCGCCGCCGCTCGAACTGGGCGATTTCTCCGTGACCTCCGAGGGCACGACGCCCAGCACGCTGCCCGGCGTGGGCGCGATCCACACGGTGCATTACCTGTGCAGCATCAAGGGCGCCATGACCAAGAACGAGCTGAACGTGGATGTGTACACCGCGCGCTATAACGTGCGCAACGACACCGCCGCGACGGTCGGCACGTACGACGCGGAGCAGACGGGCTCGGCCCCGCTGAGCGCGCAGGCGCTGCCCTCCGTGACGAAGGGCTACTCGATCCACGGCTGGTACGTGCAGCTCGACGAGAGCAACACGCCTTACGGCGGGGGCGACGCGCTCCCCTGGGGCTTTGCGAGCGTCAGCGTCGATGAAAAGCTCGAGAAGCACGGCAGCGCCTGGTACTGGGTGACCTACCACTACTATGCGCTCGGCCTTTCCGCGGTTGTCAGCGAGAACGAGCACGGCCGGGCGGAAGAATACAACCTCAGCTACAGCATCGCGGGCGGCCCGTACACCGATCCGACCAGCGGCGCCGCGCTCAGCGCAAGCGGCATACCCGGCGACGTCTTTGCCTCGCCGACCATGCCCGCGCTCGGAGGCAATCCCTCGATGAAGGGTCACTCGTTCCAAGGCTGGATGCAGGGCGGCGCCGCGATCGGCTCGAGCGCGGACATCGACTGGACCCAAACCACGCGGCAGGACTACGACGAAGCAAACGACCGCATCATCGACGTGACCATCTATACCGCTGCGGTTTCGGGCGGCTTTACGATGAACCAGGGCGAGCGGACGAGCTACAACCTCGCCTACTCCTTCGCCAACGAGCCTTATCAGACGCCCGACGGCCTGAACCTCACCATCGGCAACAGGCCGGCCGACGTGAACGGCGCTTCAACCCCGCCCGCCCTCGCGGGCGCGCCCTCGGCGCAGGGCCATACCTTCACCGGCTGGACGCAGAACGGCGCCGCCGTGAGCGACGCGACGCTCGCCTGGGGCAGCGCGGCCGTCAGCTACGAATACGACGCGGACAACGACAGATTCGTTCGGGTCTCGACCTACAGCGCGGCGGTCGTCGGCGACTTCACGCGCAACACCGGCGAGGAAACCCTGTATAACCTGACTTACACCATCGACGGCGAGCCGTATACGGACCCCGAGGGCAGGACGCTCAGCATAGGCAACCTCCCCGCGAACGTGAACGACTCCACGACCCGGCCGGGCCTCGCGGGCGCGCCGACGCTCGACGGCCACTCCTTCTCGGGCTGGAAGCAGGCGGGCAATCCCGTGGACGACGCGAGCCTCGACTTCGGCACGCCGGGCGTCGGCTACCGCTACGACGAAGCAGGCGACCGCTACGTCATGGTCTACAACTACTCCGCGGCCGTCTCCGGCTCCTTCACGCTCAACGAGATCGTCGAGAAGGAGATCTGGAACCTCACCTACACCGGCGACAAGGATCTCGCCGACCCGGGCACTTGGCCCGACGACCTCACCAACCAGGCCAGCGAGCCCGCGCTGACCGGCCTGACGCCGGCCAAACGCGGCTACACCTTCGGCGGCTGGAAGCAGGGCGGCGCGTCCGTGACGGACATCGCCTGGTCCGCGACGCTGAGCTACGCGCTGGGCGCGGGCAACCGCTTCGTAAAGACCACCACGTATGAGGCGGCCATCGAAGGCAGGCTCACCATGAAGGGCGGCGTCGACGAGTATGTCTACATCGTGGACTACACCGTGCACGGCGGCTCGAACGATTACAGCCACCTCGACGTCAACGTCACGAATCCTCCCGCGCTCCCGACCATCGAACCCGAGCCCAGCGAGAGCGGCAAGGTGTTCGGCGGCTGGAACCCCGGTTCGCTCGACTGGGACGGCACCCCGGCCGTGCCGGGTGAACCGCGCTTCGACGAGACGCTCGACAAGTGGGTCACGCCCTACACCAAGAAGATCGACGTCACGGGCAGCTTCGGAGAGGTCGGGCATGTGTACGTCTACGAGCTGAGCTTCACCGGCCCCTCCGGCGCGACGTTGCCCGGCATGAAGAGCGGCACCTCCGTGCAGACCATAGAGGGCGAGACCGCCTCGCTCGACGGCCAGCGCTTCACGGGCTGGAGCCCCTCGAGCATCGGCGAGAGCGACTACACGGAGAACGAATCCCGCAAGACCGTTTCGGGCGACGGCCTGACCGTTACGCATTACATGGAGGCCAGCACGCAGGCGCAGTTCGTCCCGACGGAAGGCCGCGAGCACTATACGCTGCATTATGAGATCGTGGGCAGCGTGCCCGGCCAGCCCGCCAACCCGCCGGACGAGACGGGCACAAGCCCCATCACGCCCAGCGCGCCGGTGAGCCTCGAGGGCTACAACTTCTCCGGCTGGTCCACCCCGGCGTGGGGCGTCGTGAACGTCACCAGCGAGATCGTCGACGGCGTCGATGTTTCCACGACCTGGTACGAAGCCACGGTCATCGGCTCCTTCACCGACATGCAGATCGTCGAGGACATCCGCTATTCGCTGCTCTATCAGGGCTACGTCAGCGGCGTCACCAACTGGCCCGGCGACGTGATCGACTCGACCATACCGCCCGCGCTCTCGGGCAGCCCGTACCTGTCCGGCTATCAGTTCAACGGCTGGGCGCCCGGTACGCTCGACTGGTCGAAGGCGAGCGCCAGCGTCGGCACGCAGGTCGTCACGCCCGAGGGGGGCGCGCCCTACATACTCAGGACCACGACCTACACGCTGATCGTCACGGCCAGCTTCTCGGGCTACTACCCGCCGCCGACGTCCTATCCCACGTACGGCCCCGTGCCCACGCCGACCAAGCCGCCTCTGGGCACGCCGCAAACTGGCAACACCGGCCTGATCATCTTCTTCGCGGTGTTCTCGCTGATCACGGTCATCTTCACGGCGAGCCTGTTCATCCGCAAGAAGATGCGCGCCATCGAGGAAGAGGATTGATCCAAACCTCTATTACAGCCAATTCAGGAGCGGCCGAAAGGCCGCTCCCCCTCTAAACAGGATCGATCCGACGCCCAACACACCAGCCAACACGGGGGCGGCCGCAAGGCCGCCCCCGTCTCTTTTTGGCCGCGCGGCAGGACGCGGCGCGAAAAACTTCGCGTCGACGTTTTTTTCAGCTTCCCTCGAGTTATGGGAACATTAATAATTTACCGTCATTATATGTCGAATGGGTAAATTATAGAATGTTTTTTACGATTTTGTAACCGTGGCGTAACTGGGCGCGGTTATAATTTCAGGCGATAGGTGCCAATATAACCATGGAAAACTAATTTGGCCCACAGGGCATAATAAAATCAAATGAGGGGGATCAATCATGAAAACCAAAAGCATCTTCAAAAAGTTGGCGGCGCTCGCCGTCGTCCTCGCGCTCGTGCTGAGTCTCGGGGGCGCCGCACTGGCCGCGCCGGCGACGGTGACGGTTAACTTTAACGCGAACGGCGGCTCTCCGACACCGGCGTCGATAGAGGTTCCCGTGACCGGAAGCGGCTGGACAGCAAGAATTACATTCAGCTTACCCACCGAGGCGGAATGCTCCAGGCCCGGGTATGCGCTGCTTTACTGGAATCACGGCGTCCTGCCCGGCGAGCCTGGCGATACGATGACCATTTTTCTGTTTGACAACTATTCCGCGCGGACCGTTACCGCACAGTGGATCGCCGCGGAGGATCATTACATCCTCAAATATGACATCACGTCCACGATCGACGGTCAGCCTGCCGATCCCCCGGATGAGCATTCTGACGCTCCCATCGTACCCGACGCCGAGGCATCCATGCCGGGTTATTATTTCTCCGGTTGGGCGCCTAATCCTCCCGACTGGAAGCTCATCAGCAGGGAACTTGTGGGCAGGGGAGACGACACCCACATGGTGCGCTTCTACGAGGCCACCGTCGAAGGCTTATTCACCGAGCTGGAGCCTGTTTACAGGACGACGTACACCCTCATCTTCGAGAACAAGCAGCCCGGCGTCGTATTCTGGCCGAATGATACCATAGGCTCCGAAACCATACCCTCGTATCCGGGAGACCCGGTGCTGGCGGGCTATCGGTTCGTCGGTTGGGACCCCGCTACGCTCAAGTGGGACAAAGCCAAGGTGACGGTCACCTACGATGTCATAACTCCGGAGGGGGATGACGCTCCGTATTTGCTGATCACCACGAATCGTGCGCTGACGCTCACAGCCGTGTTCGAGGGCATTCCGACGCCGGCGACCCCGATTGAAGCGCCGCAGACGGGCGACGTCAACTATCTGGGCTACGCCATGCTGCTGCTCGGGCTCTCCGCGGGCCTCGCAGGCTTCGTGTTCGTGCGCAGCCGCAGGAAGAATTGACGATCGGCGATTGAATGAAATCCGAAGAGGCCGATCCCATATCGGCCTCTTCGAAGAATGTTTTTTGGAAAAAGTATAGCGGGCGGAAAGTCCGCCGCTGCGACGGCCCGAAACGGCCTTCGTTCTTAGCGAAGGCCGCTCGAATCAAATTCAATTGTCCATTACTCCGTTTTCTCCCCCGGATACCACAACCCCCAGCTATGCCGTATGCCGTCCATCAGCTCCATGATGCGGATGGTCTCCGCGTGCGGCATGTCGGGACACTCGGACGCGCCCGAGAGTATGGCCTCGGTTATGGCGCGCACCTCGTATTCGTAGCCCGTGACCTGCGGCGGCCGCTCGACGCGCTCGATGAGATTGTAATCATCGTCGTAGGCGCGAAGGGACTCGAAGTTGTTGATGTTCTCTACGAGCGCGTAGCCCTTTTCTCCGTAGATGACGCCCAGGCGGTCCGTCGTGCCGAGCACGGAATAGAGGAGCGTCGCCATGCGCCCGTCCGAGTAGGTCAGGGCGATGGAGCCCTGCGTATCCACGCCAAGCTCGTTCTTGACGGCCGAACTCGTGAAGCCCGTGACCTCGCCGCCCAGTACGAGGGCCGCGAAGTTGAGCGTGTAGACGCCGACGTCCAGCAGCGCGCCGCCCGCGAGCTCCGGCTCCCTCAGGCGCGGCACGCCGGCTACCGGGTAGCCGAGGTTGCAGTATACCGCGTACACGCGCCCGATTCTGTCGCTCGCGCAGAAATCGCGGATGGTTTTGGCCATGGGCATGTAGCGCGGCCAGATCGCCTCCGCGACGACGCGCTTCTTCTCGCGCGCGCGGGCGAGAACCTCTCTCGCCTGCTTCGCCGTGACGGTGAACGCCTTCTCGCACAGTATGTGCTTGCCCGCATCGAGGCAGGCGAGCATCTGTTCGGCGTGGCGGGAATGCGGCGATGCGACATACACGACGTCCACGTCCGGGTCGGCGAGCAGTTCCGCGTCCGAGCCGTACGCTTTTCGTATGCCGTAGCGCGCGGCGAAGGCCTTCGCCCGCGCCGTTTCGCGCGAGGCGACGGCGTAAAGGTTTGCGTCGCCGGAGCGCGCGAGGGTATCCGCCATTTCGTTGGCGATCCAGCCCGTGCCGAGTATCCCGAAGTTCAGTTTTTTCATGCCCGTTCTCCTTATAAGGCGTCGCCGGGCGCGCCCGCCCTTCGGGCGCGGTTTCCAGGCGCCTGTTTCGCTGCCCGGCGGAAATCGCCGGTTTCCAGGCGTCAGCCGGCGTAGTTTCGGTCGATTCTTCTTGTCATGGAGTCCGGATCGGAGGCGAAGTTGACCGCGTTGTCGTAGCTGATGCGCCCCTTGCGGTAGAGCTGCGTGATGCTCGCGCCCATGGAGATCATGGTTTCCGGGTTCGCGTAGATCACGTTGTCGATCTGGTGCGCTTTGCCCTCGCGGATGAGGTTCCGGACGGCCGGGTTCGCGATCATGACCTCGAACGCGGGCGTCACGCCGCCGTCCACGGTGGGGATGAGCTGCTGGGATACGACCGCGTTGAGCGTCATCGAGAGCTGCACGCGCACCTGCTGCTGCTGGCCCGTCGGGAACACGTCTATGATCCTGTCCACGGTTTTGGCGGCGCCTATGGTGTGCAGCGTGGAGAGCACGAGCTGCCCGGTTTCCGCCGCGGTCATGGCGATGCTGATGGTCTCGTAATCCCGCATCTCGCCGACGAGTATCACGTTGGGCGCCTGGCGCAGCGCGTAGCGCAGCGCGCTCTTGAAGTCCTCGGTATCCAGGCCGACCTCGCGCTGGCTCACGATGCTCCTGTCGTTCTTGTAGAGGTACTCGATGGGGTCCTCAATCGTGATGACGTGGCTGGGCAATGTCCTGTTGATGCGGTCCACGATGCAGGAGAGCGTCGTGGATTTGCCGCTGCCCGCGGGACCGGTGATCAGCACGAGGCCCTTCTTGGCGCTGTAAAGGTTGATCACGCCCGCCGGGATGCTGAGCAGCGCGGGGTCGGGCAGTTCGTGGCGCACGACCCGGATCACGGCCGCGCAGGAGCCCCGCTGGCGGTACACCGCCGTGCGGAACCTGCCCACGCCCGGTATGGAGAGGGAAAAGTCGTCGTCGCCCGTGCTCTGGAAGCGTTCCAGGCTGCGGTTCCCGGCGAGCTGGTAGATCTCGCGCACGAGCGCCTCGGTCTTGGCTGAGGTCATCGGCGCGTCCCCGCGGGGGGTGACCACGCCCGCGATTTTGAACGCGAGCGGGGAGCCCGGCGCGATGATCACATCGGATACGTTGAGGCTGATGGCCTCGATGAGCGTTTTTTCAATCATACATTGTCACCCCGTCCCATAGAAATGGCAGTTGAGTATATTCCAGATCCCCGGTGACGACCGTGGCGTTGCGAACGAGCGTATAGCCGCCGCCGTCGAGCCGCACCCGGGTTTCCAGCGCCGTGTAGTCCGAAACCGCCGTGAAGAACGTTATGGTCGCCTCGCTTTGCGCCTTCTCATAAACGTACTTTTCGGCGGCGAGCGCCCCCTCCGCGTCCGGCCCGTCGAGTATGCCCCCGGCGAGCAGCGCGTCGAGCCGGGCGAGACGCCGCTGCGCTTCGGCGTCCGCCTCATACCAGCGCACCGTGTTGTCGCCCATGCGCGAGGCGAGGCGCATCTCCGCGTTCGCGCTCACGAGCGAGAGCGCCGCGAAGCACACGAGGCAGAGCATCACGAACAGTATGATGACGCTCGGCGCGCCCACCGCGGCGAAGCCGCGCGCCGCGCGCCCGGGCGGGAGGCGCCGCGCGCTCACGCGCCGCCTCCCATAAAGCGCGCGCATGAAAGAGAATAGATCGCTTCCCCGTCCTTCTCGCGGACGGACACCGTCATTTCACACATGCCGCCGGCCCGCTCGCACTCGAGCCGGAGTATGTACTCCTGCAGCCCGCCCGGCAAAAAGCTCGGATCGAGCCACGCCTCGTATCCGCCCTCGGCCTCAACCGCGCCGTAACGCACGGTGAAATCCGCCTCGGGGGAAATTGACGTGCGAACGAGCTCCGCCGCGGAGCTCGCCGCGAGTATCGCGCCGGAGAGCTCCGCGGCCTCTCCGGCGCGCTTGTCCGCGCCGACGAAGAGCGTGATCACCGCCGTCGCCGCGAGCGCGAAGAACAGTATGACCGCAGTCATCTCCACGAGAAAGGCGTAGCCACCGCGCGCGTTCACGGGGAGGCCTCCCCGGCGCGGAGCCGCACATCGAGCGCGCGCATGGTCCCCTCGAAGGTGTAGGCCGTGAAGGCGTAGCCGCCCTCGATCTCGCGTATGGTGAAATCCGCGAGCTCGGCGATCCTCTGCCCCGCGCCGGGATCGAAGCGCGCGGCGGCCTCGACGGTCTGCTCCATCAGCGCGCCGTCGAAGAAATAGACCAAAGTCACGCTTTCCCGCTCCTCGTCCCGCAGGCGGAGCACGGGGAGCCCTTCCGCCTGCTCGATGTCCACGCCGCCAGCGCCGTCGTGCGCGTGGAGCTTGTTGGCGACGTACGAGAGGGACGCGCGCAGGTTGTACCCGTCGTCCATGCGTCCGGCCACGCGCTCATATACGGCCGCGCCGTAGAGCGCCTGCAGCAGGCTCAGCAAAGCGAATGCCGTGAACAGCAGCAGCATCGCCGCCGTCGCAGTGATGCCGCGCCCCGCGTCCCGAAGCATGCGCGTCACCTCCTCGCGACCCAGATGGTCGGGTAGACGTTCGAGGCGAAGGCCTCGTGGTGGATGTAATACTTGCTCTGGTCGACCTCGAGGCCGTAGTTTTCAATGAGATAATCGATGCCGGGCGGATAGAAGCCCTCCATGGCGTAGCAGGAAACCACCGCGCGGTTGACCGCGCGCTCGACGAGCGCAAGCTCCTTTTGCTCCACGCCCAGCCGCGTGCGCTCTATGCCGCGGAGCATCAGCGTCAGGCAGGCCAGGAAAACCGCCGCCGTGACGAGAAGCCCGCCCCACCACGGAAAGCCCGCGTTCCGTTTTCCGATGCGCCGCGCCATACCGCCCCGCTCAGCCGATGCCCGCCATGATGTCCATCAGCGGCAGCGTCACCGAGAGCAGTATCGCCCCGATGATGAGGCACAGCAGCGCCACGAGCGCGGGCTCTATGACGCCCACGAGCCGGGCGATCGAGCGGTCGATCTCATCCTCGTAGAGGGCGGCGACCTTGGCGCTCACGCGCTCGAGCGCGCCCGCGCGAAAGCCCACGCCGAGTATGTGCGCGTACATGCCCGGGAAGAGACCGCTTTCCTCGACGGCTTTGGAAAAGGACGCGCCCTGGGCTATGGCCTCGCGGCAGGCGAGTATCTGCGCGGCCGCCCTGTCGCTGTCTACGACGAGGGGCAGTTTCGCGAGCGCGTCGTCGAGCGCGTACCCGCTTTCGAGCAGCATCGAGAGCGCGAAGGCGAAACGTCCCGCGGCGATTTTTTCGGCGAGCCTTCGCGTGAAGCCGAGGCGCGCCAGGCCGCGCATGAGCGCGGCGTAGCCCGAGGCGGAGCGTAGCCTCGCAAAGAGATGGATGCACAGGACGAGCATCAGCGCCGCGAGCGCGAGCGCGAGGTAGCCCGCGATCTCGCCGAACGACGCGATCTCCGGAGAAACCGCGCCCGCCGCGCCCCCGAGGTCCGCGAACACATCCGCGAAAACGGGCAGCACCCGGATGAGCAGCACCGCGATCACGACGATCATGATCGCCACGAGCGCCATCGGGTAGAACACCGCGGATTTGATCTGGTTTCTGACGGCGTGCTCGCGCTCGTAGTAGAGGCCGAGCGCCTCCATGACCTGCTCGAGCTTGCCCGCGGCTTCGCCCAGATCCACCATGCCCAGCATATAATCCGGGAAGGCGTCCGTTGCGCGCATCGCGGGTGCGAGTCCGGCGCCGCCCTGCAAGGCGGTATGGAGCCTCGCGACGACGGGGTCGCCGCTTTCCTTGGCCATGGCCGCCATGCCGTCGGGCAAAAACATGCCGGTGCGCAGCACCAGCGCAAGCTCCGCGCAAAACGCGGAAAGCTCCTGCGCCGTATAGGGCCGGACGCCGTTTTTGTTCGCCATATGCCGCCTCCCTTCGCGGAACGGTCGGTTTACGGTAGGTCTGTTTACTATTCTATAATAACATTCTTCCCCTTACAAGAGATGTTGTGATGTAATGTTTCATTTTTGCCTCATCGCACGTTCGCCGTGGCGACGAAGTTCGCACAGGTGCCGCATACGTTCGCAAGTACAACCTCGCCGATGCGGATCGGCGGCTGCACGGTTACATGGCCGAGCGCCGCGAGCGCGTCGAAAATGAGATCCTTATCGATGGGGCGGTCGGTTTTGACAGGCAGGGGCTGAGCGCGCCCTTTGACCCGTACGAGCGCCGTCACCATGCGGACCGGGCGCGTGAGCTCCTCGCGCGCGTAGGTTTCGCCGCGCTTGCAGGTGAAGCCCGTGACGGATGTGATGGTTCCCCCTTCGAGCGTCGCCTTCATGCGGCAGCCCATGGGGCAGTTGATGCAGATGAGTTCCCTCTCCTCCATGCTATACCTCTATGCGCACGCGCACAGGCTCGCGCCCCGAGCCGAGCGCGTCCTTTTTGAGCGTGACGCCGACCATTTCGCCCGGCACGAGTATCATTTCCCTTTTGGAATAGATTTCGCGCCCGCCCCGCTCGGCGACCACGCGCGCCTTTTTATAGATCCCGCGCGTCCGGAACATCAGCTTCACGTCGCCCTCGATCTGCTCGCCGAGGAATTGCGGCACGATTCCGCCCACGCCCGAGCCCGCCTCGACCGGCACCGTCCCGCGCGGCCGCGTTTCTCCCGCGGCGTAGCGCGCGGCGGCTTTGCCCGCGCGCGCGGCTTCCTCGGAGACGAAGTCCACGAGGTCGTGCACGTGCAATACGTTCCCGCAGGAGAACACGCCGGGCACCGCGGTCTGAAGGTTCTCGTCCACCTCAGCGCCGCCCGTCGCGGGGGACAGCCGCACGCCCGCCGTCGAACTGAGTTCGTTTTCCGGCAGCAAGCCTACGGAAAGAAGCAGCGTGTCGCACGCAAGCTCCCGCTCCGTGCCGGGAATGGGAGAAAGCGTTTCGTCGACCGCCGCGACGCTCACGCCCTCGAGCCGCTCGCGGCCCTTGATGTCCACGACCGTGTGCGAGAGCAGGAGCGGTATGCCGAAATCGTCGAGGCACTGAACGATGTTGCGCGTAAGCCCCGCCGAGTAGGGCATCAGCTCCACGCAGGCGAGCACCCGCGCGCCCATGAAGGTCATGCGCCGCGCCATGATGAGGCCGATGTCGCCTGAGCCGAGTATGACCACGCGCTTCCCGGGCATGAGTCCTTTCATGTTGACGAGTTTTTGCGCGTTGCCCGCCGTGTAAACGCCCGCGCAGCGGCTGCCCGGCGTCGCGAGCGCGCCGCGCGGCCGCTCCCGGCAGCCCATCGCGAGCACGACCGCGCCCGCGCGGACGGTTTCGAGCCCGCGCGCCCGGCTCACGATCGTGGCGACTCTGCCGCCCGTAAGATCGATCGCCATCGTCCCGCATGCGACCTCGACACCCGCGGCGAAAGCCTTTTCGATATACCGCTCCGCGTACTCGGTACCGGTCAGCTCCTCGCCGAACGCCTGCAGGCCGAAGCCGTTGTGTATGCACTGCTTGAGTATGCCTCCGGGCGCGTCCTCGCGATCCACGACGAGCACGCGCGCGCACCCCGCCTCTTTCGCGGCGATGCCCGCGGCGAGCCCCGCCGGGCCGCCGCCGATGACGAGCACGCCGACCTCCCTCTCCCTCATGCGCGCCCGCCCTCCTCCTCGCCGAATATGCGCCCGCTCACGAGGTATGAGCCGCCGCCCGATTTCGTGATTTCCGTTTCCGGCACGCCCAGTTCCTCCGCGAGTATCTCCATGACCCGCGTGAGGCAGAAGCCGCTCTGGCAGCGCCCCATGCCCGCCCGCGCGCGGAACTTGACCCCGTCCACGCTGCGCGCGCCGACCGGCCTTCGGATGCATTCGCGTATTTCCGCTTCGCTCACGTTCTCGCAGCGGCAGACGATTTTGGCGTAATCCGGGTTTTTCGCGATGGCCGCCGCGCGCTCGTCCGCGTCCATCGTGCGAAACGCGGGTATGGCTTTTCGCACCGGGTCGAACGCGGGGTTTTCCGCCGCGCGAAGCCGCTGCGCGACGCTCTCGGCGAGGTATACCGCGATCGCGGGCGCGGCAGTGAGCCCCGGCGACTCGATGCCCGCCGCGTTGAAAAAGAGCGGCGCGTCCCCGGGTTCGCCGAGCACGAAATCATCCTTATCGCAGTGCGCGCGTATGCCCGAAAACGTCGTGATGAAGCCGCGGCGCGGGATATCCTCCCAGGTGAGCGCGGCGCGCTCGAGCACTTTCGCGAGGCCCCCGGCCGTGGTGGACTTATCCTCCCGGTCGGGAATATCCTCGGCCGTCGGGCCGAGCAATATCGTATCCTCCACCGTGCGCGCGACGAGCACGCCCTTGCCCATGGCGGTCGGAAGCTGAAAGATCGCGCTTTTGAACAGCTTTCCGTAGCTCTTGTCGACGATGTGGTATTCGCCGCGGCGCGGCGTGATGCCGATCCTCTCCGCGCTCACGCGGTTGTTGATTTCGTCCGCATGGACGCCCGCGCAGTTGACCACGGCGCGCGCGGCGCACTCCCGCCCGCCCGCGCGCACGAGATAGCCGCCCCTGCCGTCGCGCCGCACATCCGTAACGGGCGCTTCGCGGAAGACCGCCGCGCCGTTTTTAACGGCGTTCTCGGCATAGGCGAAGGTCAGCTCGTACGGGCTGACGATGCCGCCCGAGGGCGCAAACAGCGCGGCGACCGCCTTCGCGCTCACGTTCGGCTCCAGGTTGCGCAGTTCCTCCGCGCGGATCACGCGGAGCCCTTTTACGCCGTTGGCCACGCCGCGCCAGACGAGCTTCTCGAGCTCCGGGATGCCCTCGTCCGAAAACGCGAGCACGATTGAGCCGTTGCGCTCGAAGTGCACGTCCAACTCCCGCGCGAGCGTATCGAACATGGCGTTGCCGATGACGTTGAAGCGCGCCTTGTCGGTGCCGGGCTTGGCGTCGAAGCCCGCGTGGACGATGGCGGTGTTGGCCTTGCTCTGGCCGGAGCAGATGTCCGGCGCGCCTTCGAAAAGCGCGACGCGAAGCTTATAGCGCGTCAGCTCCCTTGCCGTGGCGCAGCCCACCACGCCGCCGCCGATGATTACGACATCGTATTTCTGCATCCAAAAGTTCCCCTTTGGGCAATTGACAATTGACAATTGACAATTGACAATTAAATTTATCCGCAGGGGCCGATTCCATATCGGCCCGCGCCGTCTTATTCCTCGCCCCACGCCCGCGCCGAGCGGACCGCCTTCTTCCATCCAGCGAGCTTCTCCGCGCGCGCGGCCTCGTCCATGTTCGGCTCGAACCGGTCCGGTTCGGGCACGCGGCGGCCAAGCTCCTCGCGGTCCTTCCAGAAGCCGCAGGCGAGCCCCGCGAGGTACGCGGCGCCCAGCGCGGTCGTCTCGACGCATTGCGGGCGCAGCACCGGCGCGTCGATGACGTCCGCCTGGAACTGCATGAGCAAATCGTTCGCGCTCGCGCCGCCGTCGGCCTTGAGCGCGGCGAGGCGTATGCCCGAATCCTCCTGCATGGCGCGCAGCACGTCGCTGGTCTGATACGCGAGGGATTCGAGCGTCGCGCGCACGATGTGGCTTTTGTTGACGCCGCGCGTGACGCCCACGATCGCCCCGCGCGCGTAGGGGTCCCAGTACGGCGCGCCGAGGCCGACGAACGCGGGCACGACGTAGCAGCCGTTCGTGTCCGGAACCTCGCGGGCGAGCTTCTCGCTCTCGGCGGCGGAGGAGATCAGGCGCACCTCGTCGCGCAGCCACTGTATGGCCGCGCCCGCGATGAAAACCGAGCCCTCGAGCGCGTACTCGACCTTTCCCGCGTAGCCCCACGCGATGGTCGTGATCAGGCCGTTCGCGCTCGCGACCGGCGCGCCGCCCGTGTTCATCAGCAGGAAGCACCCCGTGCCGTAGGTGTTCTTCGCCTCGCCCGGCGAAAAGCACCTCTGCCCGAACAGCGCCGCCTGCTGGTCGCCCGCCGCGCCGCAGATGGGGATGGCCGCGCCGAAATGCGCGGGGTCTGTTTGGGCGAAGACATGGCTCGAGGGAAGCGCTTTGGGCAACATTTCCCGGGGAATGTCGAACTCCGCGAGGATCTCGTCGTCCCAGTCGAGCGTGTGGATGTTGAACAGCAGCGTGCGCGAGGCGTTGGAGTAGTCCGTCACGTGCGCGCGGCCGCCCGTGAGTTTATAGATGAGCCATGTGTCCACCGTGCCGAACAGAAGCTCGCCGCGCTTCGCGCGCGCTCTCGCGTCGGGAACGTTGTCGAGTATCCACTTGAGCTTGGTGCCGGAAAAATACGCGTCGATCATCAGGCCGGTCTTGTCGCGGAACCATTCCGCGAGGCCGCGCGCCTTGAGCGAATCGCAATATTTGGCCGTGCGGCGGCACTGCCAGACGATGGCGCGGCACACAGGCTCGCCCGTGCGCTTATCCCACACGACGGTCGTTTCGCGCTGATTCGCGATGCCGATGGCCGCGATGTCCCCGGCGGCCGCGTCCACGCGCGCCATGGCCTCGCGCGCCGCGCCAAGCTGAGCCGCCCAGATTCCCATCGCGTCGTGCTCGACCCAGCCGGGCCGCGGGTAGATCTGCGGGAACTCGTTCTGCGCGCTGCTTTCGACATGGCCGTTCGCGTTGAAGAGCATCGCACGGCTGCTGGTCGTGCTCGCGTCCAAAGCCATGACGTATTTCGCCATAAAACCCTCCGATATCGGGCGGATATAGAATCCGCCCCTGCTGCGCCCGTCGGAATCCGTCCTGCGAAATCCCGTCGCGGCGCGGTTTTTAATTGTCAATGATCCCGTCCCGCCCGCGGCGGCGTTCTTTGATTGTCAATTATCAATTGTCAATTGTCAATTATCAATTATCAATGATCCCATCCCGCCCGCAGGCGGCGTTCCCCGATTGTCAATTGTCAATTATCAATTATCAATTATCCCATCCCGCCCGCGGCGGCGTTCCCCGATTGTCAATTGTCAATTATCAATTATCAATTATCCCGTCCCGCCCGCGGCGGCGTTCCCCGATTGTCAATTGTCAATTGTCAATTATCAATTATCAATTATCCCATCCCGCCCGCAGGCGGCGTTCCCCGATTGTCAATTGTCAATTGTCAATTGTCAATTATCAATTGCCCATACAGCTCCTCGTAGTCCTTTGCGCGTTCGTCCCACGAGAAGTTCTCCCGCATCGCGCGCGCGACGAGCCGCGCCCAGAGCGCGGGGTCGTCGCAAAAGTAATCGACGGCGCGCTGCACGGTGTAGAGAAGCTCGTGCGCGTTGTAGTTCAGGAACGAGAAACCCGTGCCCGTATCCTCGTATCGATTATAGGATTTGACGCTGTCCCTGAGGCCGCCGGTTTCGCGCACGACCGGGATCGTGCCGTAGCGCATGGCGATCATCTGCGCGAGGCCGCAGGGTTCGAACAGCGAGGGCATCAGGAACAGGTCCGCGCCCGCGTAGATGCGCCGCGCGAGGCCCTCGTTGTATTCGATGCGCGCGGCGGCGCGCCCGGGGAAGCGCTTCTGCACCCAGTTGAAGAAGCCCTCGTAATGCGCCTCCCCCGTGCCGAGCACGGCGAGCTGCACGGGCTTTTCCATCATTTCGAACAGCACGCGCTCGACGAGGTCGAAGCCCTTCTGCGAGGTCAGGCGGGAAACGATGGCGAGGATGGGCGCGCCCGGGTCTTCCCCGAGTCCGAGCTCCTTTTGAAGCGCGGCCTTGCATAGAGCCTTTCCCGCCATGTCGTCGACGGAAAAGTTCGCGGGAAGCGCCTTGTCCACCGCGGGATCGAACTCCCTGGTGTCGATGCCGTTGAGTATGCCCGTGAGCCTGCCCGCGCGCGCGCGCAGGATGCCGTCGAGCGTTTCGCCGAAGAAGCTGGTCTGTATCTCCGAGGCGTAGGTCGGGCTCACGGTATTGATGGCGTCGGCAAAGGCGAGGCCGCCCTTCATGTAGCTGACGCACCCGCAGTATTCAAGCGCGTTGGGGTCGAACGCGATGGGGCCGAGGGTGAGCAGCTCGTCCGTGAAGCCGCGGTCGAACACGCCCTGGAAGCGCAGGTTGTGGATCGTGAAAAGCGACCTGACCCGCGCGTATTCGGGTATGTGCGCGTACTGCGTCTTGAGGAGCGCCGCGGCCATGCCCGTCTGCCAGTCGTTGAGGTGCAATACGTCGGGATAGAAATCGAGCCGCGCCATGAGTTCGACGAGCGCCTTTGAGAAAAAGCCGAAGCGCTCGGCCTCGTCGCAGTTGAACACGCCGTAGATGTTGTCCCGTCCGAAGTAGAACTCGTTGTCCACGAAATAGTAGGCGACGCCGTCGCGCGCCATGCCCTCCACGCCGAGGAACTGCTCGCGCCAGCCCAGGCGGATGTTGCCGTCGTAGAGGTGGACGAGCTCCTCGCCGTACGCGCGGCGGATCTGCTTATACAAAGGCAGCGCGACGCGCACGTCGTAGCCGCGCCTTGCGAGCGCTGCGGGCAGCGCGCCCGCGACATCCGCGAGGCCGCCGGTTTTGACGAAGGGCGCGCACTCGCTGGCTGCGAAGAGTATGCTCGGCTTTTTCGCGGTTTGGCTCATATGGTGCTGCCCTTTCGGATGATGACGGGGAAGCTCTCGTACCCCGCGAGCCTGCGCCCCGCGCGCACGGTCACGCCCTTGTCGAGTATCACATGCTCGAGCGAGCAGTTTTCACGCACGTCGCTCGCCTGCATGAGTATGCAATCCTTTAGGATGCTGCCCACGCCGATGTGCACGCCGCGAAAGAGCACGCAGTTCTCTATGCTGCCCTCGACGATGCATCCGTCCGCCACGAGCGAATTCGCGACATGCGCGTCCGGCCCGTAGGTCGCGGGCGCCTCGTCCTTGACCTTGGTGTAGATCGGGTGCTGCGGGTTGAACAGGTCGCTTCGCACGCCCCGGTCGAGCACGGCCATGTTGTGCTTGAAATAGCTCGAGAGCGAATTCATGCGCGCGACGTAGCCGTCGTAGCGGTAGCCGTAGAGCTTGAGCGTCGAAACGTTCTTGACGAGTACGTCGCGCACGAAGTCGGTCAGCGCGTGCGAGGCCGCTTCCTCGACGAGGTATTCGAGCAGCGTCTTTTCCATGATGTACAGATCGCAGCTCTGGCTCGGCGTCATGGGGCGGTAGGGGTCGATTTGCAAATCGTAGACGCGGCCCTTCTCGTCGAGCATCAGCCGCAGGTCGTCATACTGGTCGTCCCGGTCGAAGGCGGTCACGTCGTTGTAGAGTATGGTGATGTCCGCGCAGGTTTTGATGTGCTGCGCGAGCATATCCGAATAGGTCGTGTTGTAGATGGTATGGCTGCCCGTAAGCAGCACATAGCGCTGGCTGCTTCGCCGCACGTAGCCCAATACGGAGCGGATGGCGTCCACCGTGCCGTTGTAGATGCCCGTGTTGTCGCGCGTGACAAAAGGCGGCAGTATGAACAGGCCGTCGCGCTTCCTGTGCAGATCCCATTCCTTGCCCGAACCGAGATGGTCCATGAGCGAGTGGTAGTTTTTCTGCGTGATGACGCCTACGTTGGAGATGCCCGTGTTGACGAGATTGCTCAGGATGAAGTCGATGCAGCGATAGCGCCCCGCGAAGGGCACCGCCGCGACCGAGCGCGAATAGGTCAATTCCCGAAGCTGGAGGTTGGCTTCCCCCGTATAGATGAGGCCAAATGCGTTATCCGTCATTTTCGGCGTCCTCCTCCCCGGTAAAGTCGTTGTTGACGATCATGCCCGCGGGCACGCGCGCGAGGGGAGCGATGCTGGTTCCGCTCGCCACGAGCGTGATGTCCCCGGTGAGCGACGTATCGTAGGGCAGGTCGTCGGCGCATTTCGCGTCGCCCAAGACCGCGCCCGCGCCGACCATGGCCTCCTCGCCGAGTATGGCTTTTTTGACGATGGCGTTCGGGCCGATGCGCGTGCCCGGCATGAGCACGGAATCCTTGACGAACGCGCCGTGGCCCACGCGCACGCCCGTGAACAGCACGCTGTTCTCGACCGTGCCGTCGATCTCGCACCCTTCGCTGACGATGGAGCAGCGCGCGGAAGCCGAGGGGCCGATGTAGTGCGCCGGCATGACGGGGCTGCGGCTGTAGATGCGCCACTCGCGGTCGTTGAGGTCGAGCTGCGCCTTGTCGCCGATGAGGTCCATGTTGGCCTCCCACAGGCTCTTGACGGTCCCCACGTCCTTCCAGTATCCGCGAAAGGCGTATGCCGAGAGGCGCATGCCGTCGCCGAGCATCTTGGGGATGACGTTTTTGCCGAAGTCGTGCGCGGAGGATTCGTCCGCGTCGTCCTCTATGAGATAGCGCCGCAGCACGGCCGTCGTGAAGATGTAGATGCCCATGGAAGCCTTGTTGCTCTTTGGCTGCCTGGGCTTTTCGATGAAGTCCGTGACGATGCCGCCGTCGTCCGTCTCCATGATGCCGAAGCGGTGCGCCTCCTCGAGGGGCACCTCGAGCACGGCGATGGTCGCGTCCGCCTGGCGCTCGATGTGGTGGCGGAGCATGGCCGCGTAGTCCATCTTGTAGATGTGGTCGCCGGAGAGCACGAGCACATAGTCCGGGCAGTAGCGCTCGATGAAGGCGAGGTTCTGGAAAATGGCGTTGGCCGTGCCGGAATACCACTCGCCCCGGCTGCCCTTGACATAGGGCGGGAGTACGTAGACGCCTCCGGTGTTGCGGTCGAGGTCCCAGGCGCTGCCGTTGCCGAGGTATCCGTTGAGCTCGAGCGGCTCGTACTGCGTGAGCACGCCCACCGTGTCGATGTCGCTGTTCACGCAGTTTGAGAGCGGAAAATCGATGATCCTGTACTTTGCGCCGAACGGCACCGCGGGCTTGGCGGTGCGGTTTGTGAGCACACCGAGCCGGGAACCCTGTCCGCCGGCGAGCAGCATGGCGATCATTCTCTTTTTCATACTTGCTCCGCCTCCTTCTACTAATAGGATTCAGGGAAGTAAATCGATTTTATACCAAGCGGCCTCATATCCCGCGAGCGGGATGCGCGCCGTGCAGCCGCCCGCGTCCTCCGCAACGGAAACGGGCGCTTCCGGCCCCTCGACGCTCGACATCGCGCGGCGAAGCTTCGCGCGGTACGGCAGGCGGATCGGATACGCGCCGTGCGGCACGGGCGTGAAGTTGAATATGCACAAAAGCTCTCTCCCCGCGTCGTCCCTGCGGCAGAAGGCGAGCACGCTGTGGGCGGAATCGTCCGCGCTTCGCCATTCGAAGCCCTCCCAGCCGTCGTCCCGCTCGTAGAGCGCGGGCTCGCTTTTATAAAACAGGTTCAGCGCCTTGACGAACTCGCGGAGCGCCGCGTGCTGCGGAAAATCGAGCAGCATCCAGTCGAGCGAGCGGCGGAAGTTCCACTCCGCGAACTGGCCGAACTCGCCCCCCATAAAGAGCAGCTTCTTGCCCGGGTGCGCGTACTGGTACATATAAAGCAGGCGAAGCTGCGCGAACATCTCGTCATACGTGCCGGGGAAGCGGCCGATCAGCGAATTTTTCATGTGCACGACCTCGTCGTGCGAGAAGGGCAGTATATAGTTTTCCGAGAATGCGTAGCACATGGAGAAGGTCAGCTTGTCGTGGTTGAACTTGCGAAAATAGCTGTCCAGCTTGCAGTAGGAGAGCGTGTCGTTCATCCAGCCCATGTTCCATTTGAAGTTGAAGCCGAGGCCGCCGTCCTCCGGCGGGGCGGTCACGAGCGGGAAGGCCGTGCTCTCCTCGGCGATGAGCAGACTGCCGGGGCACTCGCGCCCCACGGCGCGCGAGAGCGCGCGGAAGAACTCCACGGCGGCGAGGTTCTCGTGCCCGCCCTCGGCGTTGGGGACCCACTCCCCCTCGCGCCTGCCGTAGTCGAGGTAGAGCATGCAGCTCACCGCATCCACGCGAAGCCCGTCTATGTGGAATTCCTTGAAGAAATAGACCGCGTTGGAGATGAGAAAGCTGCGCACCTCGCTCTTTTCGAGATCGAAGAGCATGGTGCCCCAGTCCGGCTGCTCACCGCGGCGCGGGTCGGGATGCTCGTAGAGCGCGCTGCCGTCGAAGCGGCGAAGGCCGTGCGCGTCCTTTGTGAAGTGCGCGGGCACCCAATCGAGCAGCACGCCTATGCCAGCCCTGTGGAAGGCGTTGACCAACAGCTTGAACTGCTCCGGCGTGCCGTAGCGCGAGGTGACGGCGTAATAGCCCGTGACCTGGTAGCCCCAACTGTCGTCCAAAGGATATTCGCACACGGGCATGAACTCGACGTGCGTGTAGCCGAGATCCGCGACGTAATCGACGAGCTCGGCGGCGAGCTGCGCGTAATCCCGTCCCTCCCGCCACGAGCCCAGGTGCACCTCGTAGATGCTCATGGGGGCCTCGCGGGGCGGCCTTGCGGGACGGCGGCGCGCGGCCATATGCGCGTCGTCCGTCCATTTGAAGGGGATCGGGTCCCAGACGACGGAGGCCGTTTCAGGCCTCGGCTCGCTGAAAAACGCGTAAGGGTCGGCCTTGTAGATCAACTCGCCCTTTTTCGTCATGATCGCGTATTTGTAAAGATTCCCGTGCCGGGCGATGCCCACGTGCGCCTGCCACACGCCCGTGGTGCCGCAGGGGGTCATCGGGTCGGCGCGCGGGTTCCAGCCGTTGAAGCTGCCCACGACGCTCACCGCCCGCGCGTCCGGCGCCCAGACGGCGAAGCGGAAGGCTTCGTATCCCTCGGGCATGGCCACGCGATGACAGCCGAGCGCCCGGTAGGCGTACGCGCTTTTTCCCGTGTTGAACAGGTAGAGCTCGTTGTCGTCAAGGTATGGATTCATGCGAACCTCCCGCGCGCGCCGCGCGCCTGCGTATCCTTATTTTAACGCATCCGCCGCCCAATTGGTAGAAGAATCTTGCAGCGAAAAAGGGATGAACCCCCGGCGGAACGGTCTTGCCGGGGATTCATCCGGGGAGGGCCGCGAACGGCAGTCAGGCTCTTGCCGCCCGCGCGCGCGGCGGGAACCGCGGGACGCCTTCTATCTTTCCCCGCGCGCGAGGTAGACCGCGTCGTAGTCTGAGAGCATTTCCTTTAGCAGGTTCGGCGTGTCCAGGCCGTACGGGCAGCGGGAAGCGCAGGCGCGGCAGCCGGTGCAAGCGTCTATCCTGTGCATGAGCACGCGGTATTCTTTCGAGAGCAGCTTCCCCGTCGGCGCGCGGCGCAGCATGCAGTTCATGCGCGCTGCCGTGGGGATGTCGATCCCGGCCGGGCAGGGCAGGCAGTAGCCGCAGCCGCGGCAGAAGTTGCCGGAAAGCTCCCGGCGGTCCCGTTCGATCAGGGCGGCCAGTTCCGGCGTGAGCGCCAGGTCGTCCCGCGCGGCGAGGGCGAGGAATTCGTCGAGCTCGCTCTCGCGCTGTATGCCCCAGATGGGCGCGACCGTGGAGTGCGCGCGCATGAAGGCGGCGCAGGCCTCGGCGTTGGTCAGCAGGCCTCCCGCGAGCGCCTTCATGGCGATGAAGCCCATGTCCGCATCCCGGCAGAGCGCGACGAGTTCCGTTTCCTCTTTGGAGGCGAGGTAGCTGAACGGGAACTGCAGCGTGTCGTAAAGGCCGGAGGCGATCGCCTCGCGCGCGACGGCGAGCCTGTGGTTGGTGACGCCGATGTGGCGCACGTATCCCCGGCGCTTGGCTTCAAGCGCGGCCGCGAGCGCGCTGTCGGGATCGTCCGGATCGGGGAGCGACTCCGGGTTGTGGAGCTGGAAAAGGTCTATGTAATCCGTCCCGAGCGCGCGAAGGCTCTGCTCGATGTGCGAAAGCACGGTCTTTTTATCCTTGGCCATGGACTTGGTCGAGAGGATCACCTCGCGCCGCACGCCCGAGAGCGCGAGGCCGAGCTTCTGCTCGCTGTCGGTATAGGCGTTGGCGGTGTCGAAATAGTTGACGCCGCCCTCATAGGCGCGGCGGATGAGCCGCACGGCTTCGCCGCGCGGGACGCGCTGCACGGGCAGCGCCCCGAAGGATACCTCCGTGACCGTCAGCTCCGTGCGCCCGAGGCGGATTTTTCGCATGGTGCTCCTCCAAAAGAGAATTCCCGGGCGCGAAAGCGCCCGGGAATGATTATACCACGCTTCTCTCAGTTGCTGAAGCCCGTAATGCCCAGCGGCGTCGCCATGTCGCAGTCGACCACGAAGCAGGGGCCGGAGCCGTCGCCCCACGGGTCCTGGAGATAGGCGAGCCACTGCTCGTCGTCGAAATAGCGCACGAAGCTGTCCCAGTCGCTCTCGCCGTCGAAGGGGAGCATCGTGGTTTCGATAAGCCAGTAATCCCCGCTCTGGTTCCAGTCCTCGACGGCGACCTGCGCGTGCCCCGGCGGCAGTATGATCATGGCGTGCATGTTGGCGCTCTGTATGGCGCTGGCCATAATCAGGGCGGTTTCGATGCAAACGCCGCTGCCCGCGTAGAGGCTGGCGTCCGGCAGCAGCACGCGCTGGTTCGCGCCCTCGGTCATGGAGAACGCGCCCATGTTGTAGCGCATGCCCAGCTCGCTCATGGCGGCCTGTACGCCGATCACCTGCCAGATGACGTTGAGATAATATTCATCCTCGCCGAAAAGCGCGAGCTGGTAGCCCGGCAGGGAATTGAGCTGCCCGTCGGTGTAATACTCCAGCCACGAGATCGCGGTGCGGCGCAGCGTCAGTATCCCCTCGGACTCCGGCGTGAGCCACGCGAGCAGGTCGTAGTCGCTGTACACGCCGAACTCGTCGCTCCAGAGGCAGAAGTCGTATATGCTCATCAGCTTGACCTTGCGCGATTCCCGCGCGTAGACCTTGCCCGTGTTCACGTCGGACACGGCGATGCTGATCTGCGCGTCCTTGGAGGAGGTCAGATCGATGTTGCCGGGGAGCAGCGCGGGCTTGGCGTAGATCTTGGTGATTTGGGAACTGAGCGTCACTTTCTGCTCGTACGGCTGCGTGAAGCCGGGGATCTCCACGCGAACGAGCACCTCCGTGTCGCCCCCCTCGCTCGTGGCGGTGAGGTTGACCACGCTGTCCATCGTGGAGTAAAGGTTGGGATAGATGGTCTCGCACGTGACGAAATCCACCTCGACCGAGTTTTCCCTGGCGGCGTAGGAATAGGATATGCCGGGCAGATCCGCGTCGGAAAGCACTTTGTCCGCGAGCGAGCCCGACGGCGTGTTGAGCGCCTCGCCCCCCTTGCCGCCCGTGTTCCGCTTATCGCCCGGGGAGAGCGCGAGCACGAGCACCACGGCGAGCACCGCGACGCCCACGAGTATGCCGCCGATGATAAACCCCGTTTTCGCGCCTTTGCCGCCTTTTTTGGCGGGCGGCGGCGCGCCGTATTGATATGCCGGAGCCTGATACGCGCCGGGCTGCTGCGGCGGCGCCTGATACGGGGACGCGGGCGGCGCGGGCCGGTACGCGGGGGCCTGCGGCGCGGCGGGCGCCTGGTACGCCGGGGCCTGCGGCGGCGCCTGATATGCGCCGGTTTGCGGCGCGGCGGGGGCCCGGTACGCCGGCGCCTGATACGCGCCGGGTTGCGGCGCGGCGGGGGTCTGATACGCCGGGGCCTGCGGCGGCGCCTGATACGCGCCGGTTTGCGGCGCGGCGGGGGCCCGATACGTCGGGCCCTGCGGCGGCGCCTGATATGCGCCTGCTTGCGGCGCGGCGGGCTGGGACGGAAAAACGGGCTGCGCGGCGGGCGCCTGCGCGGCCCCGCCCGCGGGAACGCGCCCCGCGTCGGCGGCGTTGCCGCACGAGGGACAGAAGGCTTCGCCCTCCCTGATCGGGGAGCCGCAGTTTACGCAAAATTTCGCCATACTCGTTCCTCCCTTACAGCGCGCCGAGCAGCGCCTGGCAGTTGGCGTCCAGTTCCGACTTGAGCGTGCCGATGTTGCCGTCCAGGCGGTTGCGCACCTTTTCGTACTGGAGGTTGAACAGCTCCGTCAGCTCGATCTCGCAATAGCCGACCTCGATCTGCATCCTGCCGAGCAGATAGTTCGCGGAGGCGCTGCGCAGCACGTCCTCGATCTGGATGGCGGTGTACATGGTTTCGAGCACGGCCAGGTACTTGCGCGTCGCGCGGATGTACTTGTCGAAGCATTCCTGCATGAACGCGGGGCAGTCTATGACTTCCATCGCGTCGGTCATATCCTGTATGACGTAGTAAAGCTCGGCGATGGCTTCCGACATGTCGGAATACTGCTCGATGTCGTACGCTGCGAGGCCCTCGGCCGCCTCATACTCCGCGAAGTAGAAGTCGAAAATGCTCATCAAATCGCGCAGCGCGTCCTCGAGCCACGCGAAATACGTTTTGGCGGCGGCGACGGTTTCGTCCACGCTTTCGAGTCCCGTCACGCGCAGCGCGTCCACCTGGGCCCGCAGCGCCACAACGCTGCTGATGGAGGCGTCGAGTTCGTCCGCCTTGGCGCGGACCTCGTCGTAGTTGTCCTCGGACTCATACTCCTCGCCGTTGCGCAGCGCTTCCCGGTAAGCCTCGAGCTCCGCCGCGGAGTCCTCGAGCTGCCAGTCGATGAGCGCCCGCGCGGAGGACAGTATGCCGTCCGTCTGCGCGACGCAGGCGCCGATCGTTTCGAGTATGGCCCGCACGTCCGCCCCCGTGTAACCGGACGCGGCCGAAGGCGCGCCCAAAGCGGCGAGCAGCGCTAACACCATGCAAATGCTTATGGCGCGTTTCATGTTTATGACGATACCCCCCTTATTCGATTTGAAAACGTGAGCCTGTTTCTGTAATTATACCATATCGCGGCCGCTGCACAATATCTCGACGCAAACCGCGCCGATGAGTTTTTATGCGCGAGCGCCGCCGATTATGCATTGAAAAAGCCGCCCTGCGTCGCATTTGTTGACTCCGGCATATGTATAATGCTATAATATATACCGGCCGGAGGCGCTTACCGCTGTCGGGCGAACCGAATTTTCACGGCAAAGCCGCCGCGCGCGCTCGCGCGGAACTGAAATTTCTGCCCAACAAATCTTCGAAAAGCGATTTTTCGCGGAATCCCCCGGGGACGCGGAACAGGTTATGATCGTCTTGGGCTTGCCATAATTCGCCGCGTTTCGCGACGGGTTGATCGCGTTTTGCTTATTGGGGATAAGGCCGGACATATCCGAATGAAACGGACGAAGGAGGGCGACGTCATGATCAAGGCGAAAAAGCTGAGCAAAGGAGACACCATAGGCATCATATCGCCCGCGAGCGCCTCCTTCCACAGGAGCGACGTGCTCAGGGCGCAGGAGATGCTCGAGTCGATGGGCTTCAACGTGCTGCTGGGCAGGCACGTCAACGAGACCAAGGGCTTCTTCGCGGCGAGCGAGGAGCACCGCGTCAGGGATTTCAACGATATGTTCTATAACGACGCGGTGGACGCCGTGTTCGTCACGCAGGGCGGCTACGGCAGCGCGCAGATACTCGGCAAAATCGACTACGAGGCCATACGCGCGAACCCCAAGATCTTCACGGGCTTCTCCGACATCACCTCCATCCATCTGGCCATCTACCGCAGGGCGGGCGTCATGACCTTCCACGGACCGGGCATGACGCGCTTTACGACCGAGGACCTCACCGAATACACGAGAAAGCAGTTCTTCAAGGCCATCAGCACGCCGGAGCCGCTCGGTGAAATCGAGCTTGCGGACAAGCGCAAGTGGCTCTATTCCATCGCGCCCGGCGCCTGCGAGGGCGAGCTTGTCGGCGGCAACCTCACGCTCGTGTGCGCCACGCTCGGCACGCCCTACGAGATCGACACGCGGGGCAAAATCCTCTTCCTCGAGGAGGTCGATTCCGAGCCGTGGGTCATGGACCACTGCCTCTCGCACCTTCGAAACGCGGGCAAGCTCGCCGACCTCGCGGGCATCGTCATAGGCGAGTGCAACAACTGCGACCCGCGTATCTTCGACCCGGGCTATTACAGCGACACGGACATCGAGGATGTGTTCAATTATTACTTCGCGGATCTCGGCGTGCCCGTGCTCTACGGGCTGCCTCTGGGTCACACCGAGGACACGGCGACCATCCCCATGGGCGCGCGCGCGCGGCTCGACGCCGACGAAAAGAAGCTCGTCGTACTCGAGAGCGGGGTCGTATGAACGGCCCGGATTCGATGTAGCATTTTTTTGTCCTTTGGTATACAATACAGCCGGAAGCGATCAACACCTCCAATCGTCATATTGAAAGGATGGAAAAGATGAAACCGGCAAAAAGAATCATCGCGCTGCTGCTTGCGCTCGCATTGGCCGTGCCTCTCGCGGCGTGCGGGGGGAACGAGGACGACACGGCTTACTTCCGGTTCGGCTTCGGCGAGGAGCCGGATTCGCTCAACCCGTATCTGGGAACGCATACCATCTCCTACTATGTGAACAACTCCATCTACGACTCGCTCTTCGCGCGCGGCGCGGACTACGAGCTCTCGGGAAGCCTCTGCGCCGCGTATGAAACCGCGCTCAACGACGACGGAAGCTGCGTCTACACCATGACCATACGGGACGGCGTGAAGTGGCAGGACGGCGAGGCGCTCACGGCCGGCGACGTCGCCTTCACGCTCTACACGACCTACTACTGGTCGGCTTCGCATTCCTACGACCTGCTCTTCCTCGATCCGGATTCGATCGAGGTCGCAAACGACACCACGCTCAGCTTTACGGTCGAGGCCGATTATCCCTACATACTCGAATACCTCGCGTACTGCCCGATACTGCCCGAGCACGTCTGGAAGCAGTGTTTCACGGACGACGCGGGGAACTGGCTCTCGCCCGACGACGAAACGGTTTACGACAAGCTGCAGCTCGATCTCACGGCCGAGAACATGACGGGCTCCGGCCCGTTCAAGTGGCACGGCGCGGACGAGACCGCCTGCACGCTCGTGCGAAACGACGGCTACTGGAACGGTAAAAGCGGCATAGACGCGCTCGTGTACGTCTACCACGTGTCCGAGCCGCTGACCGCGCTTCAGAACGGCGAGCTCGACGCCTGCGAGTACATGACCGCCAGCGCGCTCGACGCCCTCAAGAGCGACGGGCGCTTCGACCACAGCCTGAGCATGATCTACGGCTTCACGGGCATTTCCTTCAACCTCAATTCGCCCGACGCGGGCTCCACGGCAAACCAGGCCCTGCAGGTGAAAGAGGTGCGCCAGGCCATCGACTATTGCGCCGAGCGCGGCCGCATACTCGAGCTCGCCTACGGCGGCCTCGGCGCTGCGGGCGGCTCGCCGCTCAGCGCCAACAGCAAATATTACGAGAACCTCGCCGCCGATTACGCGAATTACCGCGACAGCGACGCCGAGGACAACGTCGAGCGTGCCGTCGCCCTGCTCGAGGGCGCGGGCTTTACGTTCAACGCCTCGGGCGCCGCCTACTCCGATGCGGACAGGGAAGCGGGCGCGCCGCGCTATAACGCAAACGGCGAGGGGCTGGTATTCCGCCTGTGGTACGACTCGAACAACACCGAGGACCAGGACGCCTGCACCATGATCAAGACCGAATGCGCCCTGGCCGGCATCGAGCTCGGCGTGCAGGGTTACGAGCAGACGACGCTCTGGGACAGCACCGCGGCGCTCGACTACGACATGTACGTCGTCGAGTGGGGCGCGTACGTAGACCCGTCCTTCGCGCTCTCGCTGTTCATCTGGGAGGACGGGTACTGGGCCTACGCGGAGAACGGCTACAACGAAACGGGCTACGCCAGCGGCGAGTACGACGCGCTCTACAACGAGCAGCTCTACGCCAAGGACGAGGCGGAGCGCCGTTCCCTTGTCAAGCGCATGCAGGAGATGGTCTATGAGGACTGCCCCATGGCGGTGCTCGGTTACTTCTATTATATACAGCCCGTCAACAGCGCCAAGTGGCAGGGCTATTCGCAGCTGCCGCGGGGCAGCGAATACGGCTTGCTGTGGGACTACACGAGCATTTATTATCAGCTCATGCACCTGCAGCCCGTCGCGGGGGATTGACAAGAGAATCGGCTTTTGCGGCAT